>NZ_JBIAYZ010000010.1:0-76929 GCF_042898635.1 Micromonospora sp. NPDC000442
AGAATTAGTGCGCAGATTCGCTCACGAGGAGCCAAGAACCCGCAGGTCAACGCGACGAGACCGCTCGTGATCCATGATCGTGAGCCAAGTCAGGTAAAAGGTGAGGATGCAAAGATCTGGGGGTCGAGTCCCGCCGGGTCCGGTTGCAATTCCGTGAGCCAATGTGTCTATGATTCCTTGAGTCACACTCAGTCCGCCCAAGCGACGCATGAACCCGTGAATCGCCAAGATCGACATGGCGATCTAACCAAGTTCGCGTGAGGTGGTAGAGCATGGCTCAGTCCCGAAAGCGGTCCAAGTCTCGGCAGGCACGAGGCGCGGGCCGTGGGAGAGGTGGTTGGCTGCGGCAGCATGGCGCTAATGCTCTGGCCTGGACGGTCAGGCTGGGCATCGCCGTGTGGTCGCTGATAGCGCACTTCTCGGATGGGTCTGGAGGCGAGCCGCCTAACAAGCGACTCGGCCCCCAGGTTGGGGGCTCCCGTGATGGCTTTGCCCGGCACAGCGGGGGCCCCCTTCTCGCTGCGGTCACGCAGTGCGCGTGGTCGCAGACTCTTGAGTATCAGCTGCGCTAGACGACTAGCGTACCTCAACTGCGATAAACAAGTTTATCGCAGTTGAGCTTCCTCGTCACTTCGCCACCCTTGCAGCATCGGATTCGTGCATCCGTTGAGCGTTGCGCAAATCGCAGTGACTCTTGCGAAGATTGCAGCAACGATCGCAGTAGTCGTTGCAGTATTCAGTACTCCGTTGGTGGGCAAGGCTGATGGCGTCGCTGGTGTCCGAGCGGTTGCACGACGAGCGGGTGGTCGACGGGCAGTGCTCCAGGCGCCAACGGTGGACCGGCGAGAGTGAGCCTTCATAGCCACGGCGGCTGGACGACACGGACTTCCTCTTGCTCGGTGCGGCCTCCGCCGCGCGTCTCAGCCTTCGCGCGCGGCACCCATGCTGAAATCCTGACCGCCACTTGTTGACTTGTCTGCCAAGTGCCGTCTACCTTGGACCGCAGCTTGGCAGACAAGTCAACAAGTTGGAGGGTGAGCGATGGCTCTGCGTGGCGGTACGAGGTTCGCCGTGCGGTTCGAGGACGTGTTCCCGGCGGGGTGCGCGTTGGTGCCCGAGTCGCTGGGTGAGGTCGAGGACTACGACGAGAAGACGGGTCGGCGGTCTCCGGCGAAGGACAAGGTGACCGGTCAGCGGGTGTGGCAGGTCCGGGTGATGGATCTTGACCCTGAGCTGGGCAAGCGGTCCCGGGAGACGACGGTGAAGATCTCGGCTGACTATCAGCCGGTGCCGCCGTCGGGTGCGCCGTTCGAGGCGGTGGAGTTCGACGGCATGACCGTGACGCCGTACGTGGCGAACAACGGTCGGATGGCGTATTCGCTGCGGGCGACCGGGCTGCGTGCTCCGGTGGTCGGCGGCAAGAAGGTGGCGGCGTAGCCGCTGTTGGTGGGGGCGGGGCTGTCTGGTCTTGGCGGACGGCAGCCCCGCCCCCTGGTGTCTCTTCCCCTGCTCTGTCGAGAGAGGTCGTGACGTGTCCAAGGGTATGCCCGCGCCTACGCGGGGGCTGGTAGCGGTCGTGTGGGGTGTTCGATGATTCGCCGGCCGCGTGGTGAGGTCGTGATGACCACGGCCGGGGATCTGATGGTGATCCGTCCTCGGCGGCTGGAGCTGCCGCTGTGGCTGATCGCGCTCGGGATGCTGCTGCGCTGGCTGTTCCGGGCTGCTGTCTGGTGTGTGCGGCATCCGGTGATTGTGGGCCTGGTCGTGGCCGGCGTGTGGCTGTACGCCGAGTTCGGTCGGGCCGGGCTGATCGTGCCGCTGGTCCTGGCTGGCCTGGTGTCGGCGCTGTGGCGGTGGAAGCACGAAACATCGTGGTGGACCTGGTGCGCGGGGCCGGTGCTGGGCTGGTTCCGTCAGGTGTTCGTCTACCGGCGGGCGTGGCGGGAGGCCATGACGCTGTGCGGGCTGACCCGCACCTACGACCATCGGCCGGTCATGCCGCAGCTGCTGCGGGTGCGTTCGGATCAGGCGCTGGACGTGCTGACGGTCCGGATGGTGCGCGGGCAGACGCCGGAGGAGTTCCAGAAGGTCACGGCCAATTTGGCGTACGCCTTCGGTCGCCGCCATGCCCGGGTCTACTCGGAGCGTCCCGGTGATCCGCCGGCCCGGACTGGCTATTGGGCGTTGGTGCTGGGCTGGGTGGATCGGTTGCGGTATCGGGATCGGCCGTCGCTGGTGTACCTGGTGGTGATCCGTACCGATGCGCTGCGCACGGTGGTCAAGCCGTTCGACGTGCCTGCGGTGCCGGACTTCACCGCGCTGCCTCTGGCTCGGCGGGAGGACCTGCGGCACTGGTCGCTGCACCTGCTGGCCACCCATGTCCTGATCGGTGGGGCGACCCGCTCGGGGAAGGGCTCGGTGCTGTGGTCCCTGGTCCGCGCCCTGGCGGGTGGGGTCTCGTCGGGGTTGGTGCGGCTGTGGGTGATCGACCCCAAGGGTGGCATGGAGTTCGCCATGGGTCGGCCACTGTTCGCTCGGTTCGCCGGTAAGTCCTTCGAGGCCATGGCCGACCTCCTCGATGAGGCGGTCACCGTGCTGCGGGAGCGGCAGACTCGGCTTGCCGGCACGGTCCGGGTGCACACGCCGACCGAGGCTGACCCCCTGGTCGTGGTCGTCATCGACGAGATGGCCGCCCTCACCGCGTACCTCCCGGACGTCGAGCTGCGTAAGCGCATCGCCTCGTCGCTGGGGTTGCTGCTGTCCCAGGGGGCCGGCGTCGGCGTCCTGGTGGTGGCCGCGTTGCAGGACCCGCGTAAGGAGGTACTGCCGTTTCGGGATCTGTTCCCGACCCGCATCGCGCTGGGCCTGACCGAGGCTGCTCAGGTCGACCTCGTCCTTGGTGACGGTGCGCGCAACCGGGGTGCCCTGGCTGACCAGATGCCTCGATGGGCCAAGGGCGTCGGGTACGTGATCCTCGACGGCACCCCTGAACCCGCCCGGGTTCGCTTCTCGCACATCACCGACGACGACATCCGCCAGCTCGCCGCCGACTATCCGGCGCCGGCTGACGCGGCTGACATCCTCGCTCAGGTCGGCCGGGAAACCGCCCCCGAACCCACCCGCCCGCCGGTGCCCCGCCCACGCGGGCCGCTGCTGCCGGATTCGCTGCTCAACATCCTGCGCGACACCGACGGGGGTGAGCCGCGGTGACCACCCCGACCTTCTACCGGCTGCGCGCCCCGCACCCCGACGGGCAGACCAGCACCGCCGTGTCCGTGCGCGTCGACCCGCACCGGCCCGACCCGTACCCGATCTATCTCGCGGTCGGCGGCGGTCGGCGTCGCATGCACCTCACCCCTGACGAGGCGTGGGCGCTGTGGCGCTGCCTGTCCGAAGCCGTCGCCTCTCTCGGCGAACCACCTGAGCACATCTGTACCCGCGTCGCCCCGGCCCGGAGGTAACCGATGTCCCTCAAGCGCTTCTTCCTCGGCACCGGCCGGATCAAGCCGCTGCACATCGAACTGGACGGCAGCCCGGACCGGCTCGCCGCTGCCCTGCACGGCTTGGCGCACATGGTCAACCGCCGCCGTGACCTCGACGGCCAGAGCATCCGCATCACCCTGACCGTCCGCGACCCCGGGAGCCGCCGGTGACCCGCGACCGCATCGAATCCGCCGTACGCCTGCTCATCCTGCTCGCCATCGGCACCATGGCCGGCGCCGCCGCGTTCACCCACGTTCATGACCTGTCCGTCGCTCACGGCCAGCCACACTGGATCGGCTGGGCCAACGCCGTAGCCGTCGAACTCATGGCGATTTACCTTGGCCTGGAGATCCGCGCCCGCCGCCGCAACGGTCGACCGGTCGGCTTCGTCGGCGTCCTCCTGGTCGCCTTCGCCCTGCTGTCCCTCGCCGCCCAGGTGGCGGAGGCTGAGCCGTCGGTGTGGGGCTGGATCGTCGCGGCAGTGCCGTCGTTGGCGTTCCTCGCCCTGGTCAAGGTCGTGCTGTCCAGCGCGCCCGCCGAACCAGTTCAGACCCAACCCCACACCGAGCGGTACGAGGTGTCAGAACCACCCGCCGTCGACATCGAACCGGTCCGCCCGACTGAGCCGGTGGCTGTCGTTCCGGCGGTGGTGCCTCCTCGTGTCGTCCAGCCGAGTCGGCCGCACGTCGTCGGGATCATCCGATGAGCGTCGTCGACGCCGGTCGCCGGCTACCGGAACTCGTGGACGACCTCGATCTCACCGACGATGTGCGTGTTGAAGTCGTCCAGTTCCTCGGCGGGCACCCACAGCTCAAGGATGGTGTCGCCGCCGACCTGGCGGACGGGGTAGCGGCTGAGGAAGTCCGTCTCGACGTGGAAGCGGGTCACGTACCCGATGCCGGAGGCGGGCACGTTCCAGTCCCGGGCGATCTTGACCGCGTAGTCCTCGTTCAGCACCGGGTAGAAGATCGGCTGATCGGGCAGGCGCGGCGGCCACTTGCGCCACCCTGCGGCGCGGACAAGGTCCAGTTCCTTCGGCCCGGTCGGGCGCCACAACACCGTCGTACCCACGCCGCCGCTCATCTCGACCCCGCTACTCCCGTCGATCGTGAGCCCGGACAGTACCGATCCACCCGCAACCGTCACCACTGCATTCACTGCCCGTGCGAGGTGAGCCGATGACGGCTCCGACCTTGCCCGGCCTCGAACCCGCCCCGACCCCGGCTGCACCACCTTGGCCGGGGTCGCGGGCGGCCCGCATGGCACTGCCGCGCTCGGTCGACGTGCTTAAGGAGATAGCGGCCGAGTACGGCGTCTGCGTCCGTCCCCTGGCGATGCGCCGCACCGACCTGAACACCGGGCTGACCGAGGTCATCGACCTGCCCTGTGGCGCGACTCGTGAAGACAAGTGCGGGCCGTGCGCGAAGAAGAACCGCCGGCTGCGGCAGGCCCAGATCCGGGAAGGCTGGCACCGCGATGACGAACCGCTACCGCCACCGGAGCCGGCGACCGAGGAACAGAAGGCGCTGATCCTGCTGCGCGGGCATCTGGAGTTCTCCCGCGACGAGGCATCCCGAGCCAGCCAGTGGGACCAGGTCGCCGACCTCGACGAGGCGATCCGCGAAGTCGAAGAGGCCATCACGGCCGAAGGGCTCCGGGGACGGGTCGCCCCGCCACACGCGACGGGCGACGAGGACCAGGCCGACGACGACAACGGCCGGCGCCGCAAGCGCTCCACCCGCCGCCGCCAAGACGCCCCCGACCTACCCCGGCGCAAGGTCGAGCGCCGCACCGTCGGCAAGATCTACACCGCCCCCGACGGCACCACCTACCGCCCGTCGATGTGGCTCACGCTCACCCTCGACTCCTACGGCCCGGTCCGCCCGGACGGCACCCCGCTCAACCCGGACCGGTACGACTACCGCCGGGCGGCCTGGGACGCGGTGCACTTCCCTCGGCTGCTCGATCGGTTCTGGCAGAACCTGCGCCGCTGCGAGGGATGGAACGTCCAGTACGCCGGCTGCGTCGAGCCCCAACGCCGACTCGCCCCACACGCGCACTTCGCCATCCGAGGCACCATCCCCCGCGACGTGCTCCGCACCGTGGCGGCGGCCACCTACCACCAGGTCTGGTGGCCGGCGGTGGACGTCCAGCGGTACACCCTCGACCGGCTACCCGTCTGGGACGAGCAGGCTTCCGCCTGGGTCGACCCGGACACCCGCGCGCCGCTGACCACCTGGGCGGAAGCCCTCGACGCCATCGACGACGACCCGGACGCCGAACCGGTGCACGTCGTGCGCTTCGGCTCCCAGATCGACGCACGCGGCGTCATGCCCGGCACCGACGACGCGGAACGGACCATCCGCTACGTCACGAAGTACATCACCAAGCACACCGGCGACGTCCACAAGGCAACCACCGACCGGCAACGCGCGCACCTCGACCGGCTCTGGCAGGAACTCCAGATCACCCCGTGCACCGACCGGTGCGCGAATTGGCTGCTCTACGGCGTCCAACCGAAGGGGGCGAACGCGAAACTCAAGCCCGGCCGGTGCAAGGGCAAGGTCCACCAACGCGACACCCTCGGCATCGGCGGCCGGCGCATCCTCATCTCCCGCGACTGGTCCGGCAAAACCCTCTCCGACCACAAGCACGACATACGGGCCTGGGTGCGCGCCCTGCTCGGAGTGAGCGTCGGCCTGGAGAGCGTCGACGACCAGGGCGCCACCGTCGAACCCGTCCGGCACGCCTGGGAACTCGCCCGACCCGACGATCCCGACGTCGGCCCCATGGCCCACCGGCTACTGCGGGCCATCGGCGAACGCGCCCGCTGGCGCTCCGAACTCCTCGCCGCCAAGGACCGTGCCGCCCAGGGGTCGCCAGATCTTTCGGCAACTCGGCAGGACGCGCAGCACATGGGGGAGGAGTCGCGATGAACGAGGAACTGTTGACCGTGCCGGAAGTGCTCGCCGAACTGCGCGTATCGCGTTCGACCTGGTTCTACTGGCGGCAGACCGGCAAGGGGCCACGGGTGATCAAGCTCCCGAACGGTCAGCTACGGGTCCGCCGGTCTGCGCTCGGTCGGTGGCTCGGCGACCTGGAGCAGGACGCCGCATGAAGAGCTACGAGGTTCAGATCTGGGAGATCACCAAACGCGCCGACCGAAAGGCCTGACCCTGGCGGGTCCGCTGGGCAGTCAGCGGCCAACGGTTCGAGGAGATGTTCCGCACCAAGGCGCTGGCGCACTCATTCCGCGCCGAGCTGGTCCAGGCGGCCAACGCGGGGGAGCCCTTCGACCCGGCCACCGGCCGCCCGGTCTCCGAGGCCAGAACCAAGAACCCCACCACCTGGTACGCGCACAGCCGCGCGTACGTCGAGATGAAGTGGCCTCGGGCGGCGGCCAAGACCCGACGGTCGATCGTCGAAGCGCTCACCTCCATCACGGTGACCCTGACCCGACCGGCCAAGCGGGGCCGCCCCGATGACGCCCTGCTCCGCGAGGCGCTGTACCTCTACGGCCTCAACCCGCGTCGCTGGTCCGACAAGATCCCGTCCGACCACGCGGCGGCGCTCGCCTGGCTGGAAACCGCGTCCCTCCCGGTCGTCGAGCTGGACTCGCCCGCGATGGTCCGCCGCGTCCTCGACAGCCTCTGCGTACGCCTCGACGGCAAGCCCGCGGCTGCCTCCACCGTCCAGCGCAAGCGTGCCACCTTCTACAACGCCCTCGGATACGCCGTCGAGCTGGAGCTGATCGACTCCAACCCGGTCGACCGGGTCCAGTGGACCGCCCCGGAGGTGGCACAGTCCATCGACCGCCGGGTGGTGGCAAGCCCGGCCCAGGTCGCCGCGCTGCTGGAGGCGGTGAAATCTCTCGGCAAACGCGCCGACAAGGTCACCGCCTTCTTCGGCTGCCTCTACTACGCGGGCATGCGCCCCTCCGAGGCCGCCGACCTCCGGCGCGACGACTGCGACCTGTCCGGCCGGTGTGCCGACTGCGGCACCGACTTCGACGACATGGCGGCGGTCAGGCCCTCCAAATCCTGCGACCACCAGAAGATCGAATACCGCTGGGGCCGCCTGGTCCTCGCCGGCACTTCCCCGCGCGCCGGCTCCCACTGGACCGACGACGACGGCTCCCACGAGCGACGCGGCCTCAAGCACCGGGGGAGAGCCGAGACTCGCACGGTTCCGATCCCGCCCCGCCTCGTCGAGCTGCTCTGCGCCCACGTCGAGAATCACGGCGTTGGTCCGGATGGTCGCTTCTTCCGGGGCCTGCATGGCGGCCCGCTCTCCGAATCGGTCTACGACCGCTGGTGGAAGCTCGCCCGAGACAAGGCCCTCACCGAAGCGCAGGCCGCCTCGCCCCTGGCCCGCCGCCCGTACGACCTCCGCCACGCGGCAGCCTCGCTCTGGCTCAATGCCGGCGTCCCACCCACCGAGGTAGCCCGCCGCCTGGGCCACGGCGTAGCCGTCCTGCTCCGCGTCTACGCCAACTGCATCGACGGCGGCGACGACACCATGAACGACAAGATCAGCGAAGCCCTCGGATGAAGCGGCCGATCAGTGCGGTGGTGGAAAGCTCTGGGGCAACCCAGCCGAAGAGCGCGTGGGTCCCACCTGCTGGCGGTGAACGTACGTCTGTCTTGCTGACTGTTGAAGTGGATGGGTTGGGATACAAGTTGGACATGGAGTTGCCCGCAGCAGACAATCCGGCTCGATCTGGTGCCCATGTCGTGTCCAGTCCGGTCCTGTCTACCCAAGGCAGGGTGCCGGCACTACGGCTCTGGCTCATTGGGTGGGCGATGGCTCTACCTATGGCGGGTGCCTTGGTGGTCGTCCTCGGGCTATTCCTCGGCGCGCTTTGGTACGCGGACTGGCCGGGCATTCAGCGGGACGGGAGCGTCAAGGTAACGACGCTTTTCGAACTGCTGAAACTTATATTTGCCGTTGTGGCGGGTGTTGGTGGCGTCGCAGCTCTGGTGGTCGCCTACCGCCGGCAGCGGGTCGCAGAGCACCAGAACGCGCTGGCCCATGCTGAAGGCCTACGTGCTGAGTCGGCCGACCAGCGGGCAAAGATCGAGACTGACCGTAACGGTATCCGGCTGTTCAACGAACGTTTTGCCAAGGCGTCCGAGCAGCTCGGGTCGGAGAAGGCGGCCGTCCGTCTGGCGGGCGTGTATGCCATGGCCGGCCTTGCTGATGACTGGCGGGAGGGCCGGCAGACCTGCATCGACGTCCTCTGCGCCTACCTCCGCATGCCCTACACCCCGCCCTCGGACGTTTCGAAGGAAGCGCCGACGCAGACCGACGACCAGGTGCCGATTGTGGCCGTGAACACGGTTCGAGCCGCTCGCGAGGAGCGGGAGGTGCGTCATACCGTCATCCGCCTTGTCGGCAGGCACTTACGCCATAGCGAAGACGATGCAACTTCGTGGCGTGGCTATGACTTCGACTTCACTGGTGCAGTCTTCGACGGCGGGAATTTCTCGGATGCAATGTTCGATGGTGGGCAGGTGTCCTTCGCGGGTGCGCTGTTCATCGAAGGGAATGTGTCTTTCGTCGGGGCGAGGTTCGCTGGAGGTCGGGTGTCCTTCGACAGGGCGATGTTTACTGGCGCGGAGGTGGACTTCGTCGGAGCGCTGTTCAGCGGTGGACGGGTGTCGTTCGTCAGGGCGGTGTTCAGTGGCGGTGCGGTGTCCTTCGATGGGACGGAGGTCACTGGGGGACGGGTGCACTTTGCCAGGGCGGTGTTCAGCGGCGCGGAGGTCTCCTTCGACGGGGCAGAGTTCAGTGGCGGAGCGGTGCACTTCGCCAGGGCGGTGTTCAGCGGGCGGCCGGTGTCTTTCGGCAGTTCGGTGTTCAGGGGCGGGCTGGTGTCCTTTCGAGGGGCGGAGTTCCAAACCCGGCCCACGTTCGACGACTGGCCCAGCGGGCGTCCTCCGGACCGTCTGGTCCTGCCAGAAGCCTGAGCATTGTGGGCGTGGGCAGATGGTGGGCGGCATGTCAGCCAGCGTCGATCCTGCTGTGAGAACCACCAGCTCAGAGCGGCTGACCTAGGCAAGATCGCGGACGCCCTGTAAATCCGTCGCGAAAGCTACAGAGGTTCGAATCCTCTACCCGCCACCAGGTGTGACAACGGCCCCTGACCAGCAGAGATGCTGATCGGGGGCCGTGTCTGATTGGTCCTGTTCTGCGTCTCGTCGGATGCTGCCGACTGCGCTGGATCGGGCTGCGTGATCTGTGCTCGGCGTCCCCGGTCGCTGCCGATGGCCAAGATCCAGGGTGGCCGACCGACGCGTGGACGCGTCGCGGGTCGTGCCGACCCGGACTCGGCCTGTTGCCGGTGCGCCACCTAACGTGTTTGCATTGGCGGGGTGGCCCGACGGGCTGCGAGCGGCCTACACCGCCGCATCGACGCACGGTACGGCGGGGCGCGTCGGAAGGGCGGCAGCGAAGCGCGTTGTCGGCCGCTAAGTTGACAGTTGCATCGGCCGTTGTCCGCTAGATCCGCTACTTCAGGTAAGGGAATAATGGGCGCTTGGCGTCTTCTTCGAGCCGGGCGGCCGACTCAACCACCCTGACCTGCTCGAATGTCCGCCTGTGGGCTGCCAATCTGCCACCAGGCGCGATCTTCCGCGCCAACATCGGATGCCTGAGCTTTTCACCGACCAAGCGCCTGTGGCACCATCGGGGGGCCTCCATCACGGTTGCGACCCCCACTAGGAGCACAGATGTCTGCTCGACGCTTGGGCCGGCTGTTCGGCTCCATCACCTTGGTTGCCGGTCTCGTCGTTGCGGCGGTTGCCGCCGCCGACGCTCAGTTCGTGACGTCCGGCATCGACTGGACCCTGCCGGCGCTGGGCTCGCTGCTGCCCTGACGGGCGATAGCTCCTTCGCTCGGCTACTCCCAACCGACGAGGGGAGCCATGACGTCTCGTCCGCGTTCCGCTCCTCGACAGACGGAGCACGCCTGGCTCATCACCGGACCGTTGGCGCTCTGTGCCGTGGTGGTCTGCCTGTTGCTCGGGTTGACAGTTGACACGGCGCTGGGGGAGCTTCCGGCCACCGTGCTACTAAGTGTGGCGATGGCACTTGCCGCCATCCCGACCATTAGCGTCGTGATCCGGCGACAGGCGTTCGATGTCTTCCCCACTGAGATTCCGCTTGTCGTCGCGCTGTTCGTGCTTCCGCCGTTGTCGGTGGTCCTGGCTTACACGGTGGCCTCGCTCGCGATTCAGGTGCGTCGCAGGCTGCTGCCGGTGAAGCTCTGGTTCAATGTGGCCGGCGCTGCGGCGGCAACCTCTCTGGCCGCAGTCGTCTACACGGTGCTGCCGACATCTGCGGCCGCCGAACCGGCCACCTGGGCCGCACTGCTCGCCGCCGTCGGCACCCACACCATGGTCCAGCTTGCAGCCCTGGCTGGAGTCTTCACCGTGGTGCAAAGCTGGCAGGCGAGCCGTGAGCTGATTCGGGCCGCCAGCCTGCCGATGTTGCTCGGGGTCACGATCAACCTCTCGATCGGACTGTTGATCATCATTGCCTGGCGGAGCAATCCGTGGTCTCTCTTGATCTTTGCCGGCCTGGCCGTGGCGTTCGCGTTGGTGTACCGCTCCTACGCGCAGTTCCTCCGGCAGCACCGCACCCTGTCGGAGATGTACGAGCTGACCAAGGCGATCACCGAGAGCGGGCCTGAAGGCAACCTCATCGACGTACTGCTGGTCCGCATCCGAAGCCTCATGCAGGCGGAATCCGCCACCCTCTGGCTGCCGGCTCAGGGTCGCCACCCGGAGGTGCTGCTGACCGCTCAGGAGGGCAAGCCGGGGCTTTTGGACTCCACGCCCGGCCCAGCGGCGCTGCGCGCTGCCGCCCTGGCTCGTCAGGAGACGGTGGCGGTGAGCAACCGTCTGGCCGGCGATCCGGAGCTGCGGGAGGCGCTGGAACCGACGTCCGTCAAGGAAGTGATCGCCGTGCCGTTGCGGTCGGGCAAGGCGGTCATCGGCACGCTGGAGGTTGCCAACCGGCTCGGCGACACCAACTTCTTCCGCACCGCCGACGTCACAGTCTTCGAGACGGTGGCGGCGCACGCCGCGGTGGCGCTGGAGAACTCGCGCCTGGTGGACCGGCTGCGGCATGACGCGTACCACGATGGGCTCACCAAGCTGCCCAACCGCCGCCGGATCCTCGGCGCGCTGGCGGAGGCGGTGCGGATCCGAGCTCCCGGCGAGGTGGTTGCGCTGCTGTTGTTCGACGTCGACCGGCTGCGGCAGGTCAACGAGGCGCTCGGTCACGCGGCTGGTGACAGAGTGCTGGTCGAGGTGGCCGATCGGCTGCGTGGCTGCGCACCGTCGGCCGCATTGGTCGGTCGAGTCGGTGGCGACGAGTTTCTGGTGACCCTGCGGCTGGAGAGCGTTGAGGCGGCGCTGGAGTTCGGGGGCCAGTTGCGGGAGCAGATCCGCGACGAGATGGTCTTCGACGCCCTGACCTTGGACGTGGACACCGCAGTCGGCGTGGTGGTGCACCCGGACCACGGCAGCGACGCGGCCACCCTGCTGCAACGGGTGGACGTGGCGGCGACCGTGGCGAAATCGGCCCCGGGGAGTGTGCAGCTGTACAACCCCGCGCTCGAATCCCGTTCGCTGCATCGGCTCGGGCTCGCTGGCGACCTCCGCAGCGCCCTCGAGAACGACGAGTTGGAGATCTATTACCAACCCAAGGTGACCTTGCGGCACCGCCGGCTGGTCGGGGTGGAATGCCTGGCGCGCTGGGAGCATCCGACCCACGGCACAGTGGCGCCGAGGGATTTCGTCGCGGTGGCCGAGCACACCGGCCAGCTCGGCCGGCTCACCGAGTTCGTGCTCCGGGAGGGGTTGCGGCACAGCCGGGACTGGGCGCACGGCGGCCAGTCGCTCGCCGTCGCGGTCAACGTCTCCGCGCGTACGCTCACCGACCAGCGCTTCCCGGAGCAGGTCCGGGAGCTGCTCGAGGAGTACGGCGTTCCGGCGCAGCTGCTGACCCTGGAGATTCCGGAAGCCGGCGTGCTGGACGGCACCGAGCGCCCGATCCCGACCCTGCGCCGTCTGCGGGATCTGGGCGTACGGCTCTCTGTGGACGACTTCGGCACCGGCAGTTCCTCGCTGGCCCACCTGCGCCGCCTGCCGGTGCACGAGGTGAAGGTCGACCACTCCTTCGTGCAGGGCATGGCCACCGATCCGGGAGATCTGGCGATCGTCAACGCCGTGGTCACCCTGTCCCAGCAGTTCGGTCTCACCGTGGTGGCCGAGGGCGTGGAGAGCGAACTGACTCTGGAGCTGCTCCAGGACATCGGGTGCGAGGTCGGCCAGGGGTTCCTGTTCAGCCGTCCGTTGCCGTTCGAGCGCCTGGAGGCGTGGTTCGGTGCCCAGATCGACCCGGAGTCGATCTCCAGCAGCGAGCTTCCGAGACTGCGCGTGGTGCCTTGAGCTGGGCGTACGGCGTCCCTGGGGATCCGATTTCACCAGCACGATCGGGCCGTGTACTCTTACCTCTGCGCGGGCACAGAGTGATCGCGCAGGCCCCCTTAGCTCAGTCGGCAGAGCGTCTCCATGGTAAGGAGAAGGTCTACGGTTCGATTCCGTAAGGGGGCTCAGAGGGTCCGGCTGGGCCCACCGCGGCGGTGTAGCTCAGATGGCAGAGCAAGCGGCTCATAATCGCTGTGTCGCCGGTTCAAGTCCGGCCACCGCTACTCTCGTCCGCCCCGGAGTATCTCCGGTGGTCGGTGGGACGGGCGCCACAGGCGCCCGCTTTGCGTGTCCGACCAGGTGGCGCGTAGGCTTCACCGCCGTAGTTGTATCCGTTAGCGAGGAAGGCACTCCGCCGTGGCGAAGGCGACCGATGTCCGGCCGAAGATCACTTTGGCGTGTGTGGAGTGCAAGGAGCGCAACTACATCACGCGCAAGAACCGCCGTAACGACCCGGACCGCATCGAGCTGAAGAAGTTCTGCCCCCGGGACGGGCGGCACACCCTGCACCGCGAGACGCGCTGAACCTGTCCGGGCCGATCGGCCCGGCTCCGCACGTATCATGATCGCCGGTCCGCAGCGGACGGCGCGGCTGAGCCGACGCCGACCGCTGGGATCGGCGATCGTGCTTTGCGTGTAGGTTCGCGGCATGCCCCTGGACCAGTCTTTCGTCGGCCGGACCTATCCGCCGACCGCCCCCTATCAGGTGGGCCGCGAGAAGATCCGCGAGTTCGCGACCGCGATCGGTGCCACCGATCCCGCCCACCACGATCCGGAGGCCGCCCGCGCGCTGGGACACCCGGACGTGGTCGCGCCGCCGACGTTCCCGGTGGTGATCACCATGGCCGCCAGCCGCCAGCTGATCGAGGACCCAGCGCTCGGCATCGACTACAGCCGGGTGGTCCACGGCGACCAGCGGTTCGCGTACACCCGGCCGGTGGTGGCCGGCGACGAACTGGTCTGTGTCAACTCCGTCGAGGAGATCACCAGCCGTGGCGGTCACGAGTTCCTGACCACCCGGACCGACGTCAGCACGACCGCCGGCGAGTCGGTGGTCGCGGTCTGGTCCAAGCTCGTCGTACGCGGGGAGGCGTGACGTGGAACTACCCACCCAGACGTTCCGGGTAACCCGGGCGGACCTGGTCCGTTACGCCGGTGCCTCGGGCGACTTCAACCCGATCCACTGGAGCGACCGGTTCGCCACCAAGGTGGGTCTGCCCGGCGTGATCGCCCACGGCATGTTCACCATGGCGCTCGTCGGTCGGGCGGTCACCACCTGGGCCGGCTCGCCCGACGCGGTGGTCGACTTCGGTGTGCGGTTCACCCGCCCGGTGGCGGTCCCTGACGACGACACCGGCACCGAGATCGTGGTGACCGCGGTGGTCCGTGAGGTGACCGACGCAGGTCTGACCAGGCTGGACGTGACCGCCACCTGCCTCGGTGAGAAGGTGCTCTCGCAGGCGCGGGCCACCGTGCGCACGGCCGGCTGACCAGCACCGTGCGGCGCGTCGGGTAGACCGGTTGGGAAAGTCGGGTCGCTACCCGTACACTGGTCCGCCGTGGGGCAAGTGACCCCTGCCTGGTCATGTGAAAGTGTGACCGGGTGGGGCGAGCGTTGCCGCACAGGGGTGTAGCTCAATTGGCAGAGCAGCGGTCTCCAAAACCGCAGGCTGCAGGTTCAAGTCCTGTCACCCCTGCGCCTCAGGCCTGACCGTTCCGTGGGTCGCGCCGCCTTCTGGTGGCGTCCGGCCCGTGGTGGTGGCATCGGCGGGGAGGTTCCGAGGCATCGGGGCCTTCCGGTTGATCCGCCGGCCGCGGCCCGTCCCGGGACGGTTGGTCCGGCTGGCGTGACCAAGCGCCGCGCACGCGCACCGCGTGCGACACCGACATCCCGCGACGGAGGGCGAAGTGGCCGACAACAAGCGGCGCGGCGAGGACGCCGACGACGAGCGCCTGAACGACGAGGTCGTCAATGACAGCGCCGACGACGACGCCACCGACGCGAACGAGCCGGTTTCCCGAGGCGGCACCGCTACCCGTGAGCGGGCCAAGGCGGATTCCGCTTCCAGCAAGGTGGGCCTGTTCGGTCGCATCGCGCGTTTCATCCGCGAGGTCGTGGCCGAACTGCGTAAGGTCATCTGGCCGACCCGCAAGGAGCTGCTGACCTACACGGCGGTGGTGATCGCGTTCGTCACGGTGATGCTGACGATCGTGGCCGTCCTGGACTACGGCTTCGCCAAGGGCGTGTTGTGGGTCTTCGGCAACCCCAGCTGACCGGCTGACACGTGCGATAGTGACGGAAGTGAGCAAGCGTGCCTGAGTACGACGAGACCGCCGAGACCCCGGACGAGCAGTCCACGGTGGCGACGGCGGCTGGTGACGAGTCGGTCGAGGCCGCCAGCGAGCCGGAGTTCGCCATGACCGAGCCCGCTCCCGAGGAGGACTTCGACCCGGTCGCGGAGCTGCGGCAGAAGCTGCGCTACGCGCCGGGCGACTGGTACGTGGTGCACTCGTACGCCGGCTACGAGAACAAGGTCAAGACCAACCTCGAGACCCGGATCACGTCCCTCGACATGGAGGACTACATCTACCAGGTCGAGGTGCCGACCCGGGAAGAGGTCGAGGTCAAGAACGGCAAGCGTTCCCAGGTGCAGGCCAAGGTCTTCCCCGGCTACATCCTCGTCCGGATGGAGCTGACCGCGGAGTCCTACTCCTGCGTACGGAACACTCCCGGGGTCACCGGCTTCGTCGGCGCAACCGACCGGGCCGATCGTCCGGCGCCGCTGAGCCTCGACGAGGTGCTCAAGTGGCTGGCACCCGCCGTCGAGACCGAGCAGAAGAAGGCCAAGCCGGAGGTCAAGGTCCTCGACTTCGAGGTCGGCGACTCGGTGACGGTCACCGACGGCGCCTTCGCCTCCTTGCCGGCGACGATCAGCGAGATCAACGCCGACCAGCAGAAGCTCAAGGTGCTGGTGTCGATCTTCGGCCGGGAGACGCCGGTGGAGCTGAACTTCAACCAGGTCGCCAAGATCTGAGCCGTCGGCGCTGGCGGCGGGCAACCGCCGCCGGTCGTCGTCGTTCGTCCGGTTCACCCGCCGGGGTCAACCTCCGTGGCTGCCGGGATCCAGGTCTGCGCTACCCTAGAACGTCGCCGCCGTCGCATGCGCGCTGACCGTGCGCGCCTCGACGGCGGTGTCGTGTGAACCTTTCCCAGTTCCAAGCCCCAGGAAGAGACATGCCTCCGAAGAAGAAGCTCGTCAAGACGTTCACGCTTCAGCTGCCGGCGGGCCAGGCCACTCCGGCGCCGCCGGTCGGTCCCGCGCTCGGTCAGCACGGCGTGAACATCATGGAGTTCTGCAAGTCGTACAACGCGCAGACCGAGTCGCAGCGGGGCGACATCGTGCCCGCCGAGATCAGCGTGTACGAGGACCGGTCCTTCACCTTCGTGCTGAAGACCCCGCCCGCCGCCCGGCTGCTGATCAAGGCTGCCGGTGTGCAGAAGGGCTCGGGCGTTCCGCACACGCAGAAGGTCGGCTCGGTGACCCGCGCCCAGCTGCGGGAGATCGCCGAGAAGAAGATGGCCGACCTCAACGCCAACGACATCGACCAGGCTGAGAAGATCATCGCCGGCACCGCCCGGTCGATGGGCCTGAACGTCACCGACTGACGTCGGCCACACCGCCGACCCGTACGGATCGTGGGAGGGCGCGCGAGCACCGCGGCCCGCCAGAGACCACAGGAGTAGACAGAACATGCAGCGCAGCAAGAGCTACCGCAAGGCCGCCGAGGCCATCGACAAGTCGAAGCTCTACACCCCCGTCGAGGCCGTCAAGCTGGCCAAGGAGAGCACCGCCACCAAGTTCGACGCCACGGTCGAGGTCGCGATGCGCCTCGGCGTCGACCCCCGCAAGGCGGACCAGATGGTCCGCGGCACGGTCAACCTGCCGCACGGCACCGGTAAGACCGCCCGCGTGATCGTCTTCGCCGCCGGCGCGAAGGCCGAGGAGGCCGTCGCCGCCGGTGCCGACGAGGTGGGCACCGACGAGCTGGTCGCCCGGATCCAGGGCGGTTGGCTGGACTTCGACGCCGCGATCGCCACGCCCGACCAGATGGCCAAGATCGGCCGGATCGCGCGGATCCTGGGCCCGCGCGGTCTGATGCCGAACCCGAAGACCGGCACGGTGACCATGGACGTCACCAAGGCCGTGTCGGACATCAAGGGCGGGAAGATCACCTTCCGGGTGGACAAGCACTCGAACCTGCACCTGATCATCGGTAAGGCCTCGTTCTCCGAGGCCCAGCTGGTCGACAACTACGCGGCCGTCCTCGACGAGGTGCTGCGGGCCAAGCCGTCGGCCGCGAAGGGCAAGTACCTCAAGAAGGTCACCCTCACCACCACGATGGGACCGGGCGTACCGGTTGACCCGAACGTGGTGAAGAACCTGCAGGAGGGCTCGGCCGACAGCTGAGCACGACGCACCGACGCGGCCCCGCCACGAGTGGCGGGGCCGCGTTCGTCTGTCGGCTGTGGCAGGCTCGCGGCATGTGGCTGGAGGACATCGGTCTGCGGTATCACCGGCGCGGTCCGTGGGTGCTGCGGCAGGTGACGGTACGCGTGGCGGCGGGCGAGGCGGTGGTGGTGCTGGGCCGCAACGGTGCCGGCAAGTCGACACTGCTCCAGCTCGCCGCCGGGGTCCTGCGACCGTCCCGGGGGCGGGTGCTCGACCGGCCGTCGGTCGTGGGCTGGGTGCCGGAGCGCTTCCCGGCCGACCAGCCGTTCACCGTCGACGGTTACCTCGCCGCGATGGCCCGGATCACCGGCCTGTCCCCGTCCGCGGCGGACCGGACGGTGCGACGCTGGGTCGACCGGCTGGGCCTCGGCCCGTTCCGCACCTCCCGGCTGTCCCAGTTGTCGAAGGGCACCGCGCAGAAGGTCGGCCTGGCCCAGGCCCTGCTGCGTCCGCCCGGTCTACTCGTCCTCGACGAGCCCTGGGAGGGCCTGGACGCCGCGGCGCGTGAATTGGTCCCGCAGGTGGTCGACGAGGTGTTGACCGACGGCGGGTCGGTGCTGGTCAGCGACCATCGCGGGGAGACGGTCCGGCTGCCCGGCGCGCGGGAGTGGTTGGTGGCCGACGGGACGGTGGTCGAGCGGGCCCCGTCGGGCGAGGCGGCGGTCGCGGTGGTCGAGCTGGAGGTTCCGGTCGGGCAGTTGCCGGCCACCGTCGCCCGCTTACGCGCCGAGGGCCATCACGTCCTGCGGGTACGCGGCCAGAGCGCATCACCCGAGGCCACGCGGCCGGGGGTGGGACCGTCGTCCGAGGTGGCCCGGTGACCGCTCTGGTGCGGTTCCGGCTCGCCGGCTTCCTGCGTACCGGACGGGCGCTGGCACCGTTCCTGGCCGGCCTGCTCGCCCTCGGCATCGTGTACGGCGGTGGTCGGGCCCAGCCCGCGGAGGCCTACGGCGTATCGGCCGTGGTGCTCTTCCCCGTGCTGGCCTGGCAGACCAAGATCCTGCTGGACGTGGAACCGGATGTGCAGCGCCGGCTGACCCTGGTCGCGGTCGGTGCGGCGCGCGAGCAGGCGGCCGGCCTGGTCGCCGCGGTGGTGGCTGGCCTCGGTCTGGTGATGATCGCCCTGGTCTTTCCGTGGCTGGTCGGCGGGGTGACTGGTCCGAGCCTGCCCGGTGACCGGTCGATTCCCGCAGGTGTGGCGCTCGGTCTCTGGGCGCACCTGCTCGCTCTGCCGGCGGCCGTGGTGCTGGGCGCGCTGGCCAGCCGGGCGATCACCCGCAGTGCCGGCTACGGTGTGGCGGTGCTCACCCTCGGTGCGGTCGGCGCGCTGGTGCTCGGTTTCTCGGGGTCGGTCGCGCCGTGGCTGGCACCGCCGCTGCTACCCACCGCCAGGGCACTGGTCGGCCCGCTGTCCGGGTCGACCGCGCTGCTGCTGACGGCGTGGGCGCTGGTCTGGGCGGCGGTGGTGCTGACCGGCTACGCCCGCGCCCGCACTCGGCGCGCCTAGCGGGGTGGTCGAGTCCTCGGTCGAGCCGAGGCGGGGGCGGGACCGCCGCGGCCGGCCGGAGACGTCGACGTATGTGCTGGTGCGAGCCGTCGGCCCGGGCCGACCGTTGCCGCCGCCCGGGCGGTCCGGGGGCGATTTGGCGGTCGCCGCAGATGTCGCGTAGCCTGATGGGCGAAGTTCCACCCAGAGACCGCTGGTCACCGTGCCCCGGCACGGTCGAAGGTCCCGCGAAGACGGGCGACCCGCGTAGGGCGGCAAGCGACATCGGCAGCATCGTGTGGTCCACCGACCATCTGATTTCCGCCGTCCTCGCCCCGTGCGCCCTGCGCCGGGGCTTTTCTGTTGCCGCGACACCTCCGCACCGTCACAGGCGTTCGCCTGCGACGGTGACCAGCCTCGAGCAACGAGAGAGGAGGGACATGGCGGACAAGCCGATCCGGGCCGACAAGGCCACGGCCGTCGCAGAGCTGACCGAGAGCTTCCGGAGCGCGGGTGCCACCGTGCTGACCGAGTACCGCGGTCTGACGGTCTCCCAGCTCACCCAGCTGCGGCGCTCGCTCGGCAAGGAGACCAGCTACACGGTTGCCAAGAACACGCTGGCCAAGCGTGCCGCGGCGGACGCGGGCATCTCCGGCCTCGACGAGCTGTTCACCGGTCCTACCGCGCTGACTTTCGTTTCGGGCGACGTCGTCGAGGCGGCGAAGGGCCTTCGCGACTTCGCGAAGGCCAACCCGAAGCTCGTCATCAAGGGCGGCGTCTTCGAGGGCAAGGCCATTTCCGCGGCCGAGGTCACGAAGCTCGCCGACCTGGAGTCCCGCGAGGTACTGCTGGCCAAGCTGGCCGGCGCGATGAAGGGCAACCTGAGCAAGGCCGCGGCCCTGTTCCAGGCCCCGCTGTCGAAGACCGCCCGCCTGGCGGCCGCCCTGCAGGACAAGCGCGAGAAGGAAGGCGCCGAGGCGGCCTGAGGCCGTGTCGACGCACCACGTTCTTTAGTTTGAACCATTAGGAAAGGACGCCAGACATGGCGAAGCTCAGCACCGACGAGCTGCTCGACGCGTTCAAGGAGATGACGCTGATCGAGCTCTCCGAGTTCGTGAAGCAGTTCGAGGAGACCTTCGAGGTCACCGCCGCCGCCCCGGCCGCGATGATGATGGCGGGTCCGGCCGCCGGTGGCGCTGCCGCCGAGGCCGAGCCGGAGAAGGACGAGTTCGACGTCATCCTCGACGCCGACGGTGGCAAGAAGATCCAGGTCATCAAGGTCGTGCGTGAGCTGACCGGCCTGGGCCTCAAGGAGGCCAAGGACCTGGTCGAGGCCGCCCCGAAGCCGGTCCTGGAGAAGGTCAACAAGGAGACCGCGGACAAGGCCAAGACCAAGCTCGAGGGCGAGGGCGCCAAGGTCACCCTCAAGTGACCTGAGCCCCACCTGGCCGTCCCGGCTCGCACGAACCGGGCACGCCACGTCGCGGCGGGCGGCGATCCGACAGTGGATCGCCGCCCGCCGTGTTCGTGGACCAGCCCGCAACCGGCGTGAGCAGGGCGTCGAACCCGGTCCACGGCGCGCCGACCCGGGCCGGCGGACTCGCTCGTGCGTGGGAAAGAGCGCCCGATGCCGACAAGGGCTCTTGACGCGGCACTGGACTGCCAGGCACGCTGACATCAGCAAGACCTTCCGCGCTTGCGACGGCCACCGCGCGGGTAATGCGACGGCAGCACCACTCGCCATGCAGACCCGGGCGGCCCGGCAGGGACGTTGCGTTCCGAGCGGCCCGGTGCGACCCGTTCGTGGGGTCCCGAGGCACGTTCCGCAACAACCTGCGGGGTGGGCTGGACAGCGGTTAGCCTCTCGGCTACACTGCTAGTTTGCGCTGCCTTCCGACTTGACCCCTGCTCGGAAATGTCCGTTTGTGGATATTTTCTGGTGGGGTCATTGGAGTGCACGCGTACCAGCCGTTCTGCAGCACCGGTCCTCGGAAGGACGCATCTTGGCAGCTTCCCGCCCTGCGAAGACCAGTCGTACGTCGAGCGCATTCGCTCCCCGCCGAGTTTCCTTCGGTCGGATCACCGAACACCTCGAGGTCCCCAACCTCCTCGCCATTCAGAACGAGTCCTTCGACTGGCTCGTCGGCAACGAGGCTTGGCAGGGCCGGTCGGCGGACGACCCGCACGCACGCTCGGGTCTCGCGGAAATTCTCGACGAGATCAGTCCCATTGAGGACTTTTCCGGCACCATGTCGCTTTCCTTCTCGGCGCCGCGCTTCGACGAGGTCAAGGCCTCGATCGAGGAGTGCAAGGAGAAGGACCTCACCTACTGCGCGCCACTGTTCGTGACCGCGGAGTTCACCAACAACACCACCGGCGAGATCAAGAGCCAGACGGTGTTCATGGGTGACTTCCCGATGATGACGCCCAAGGGCACCTTCATCATCAACGGCACCGAGCGTGTGGTGGTCAGCCAGCTCGTCCGCTCGCCGGGCGTCTACTTCGACAAGCAGCCGGACAAGACCTCCGACCGCGACCTCTCCAGCGTCAAGGTCATCCCGAGTCGGGGTGCCTGGCTGGAGTTCGACATCGACAAGCGCGACACGGTCGGCGTTCGCATCGACCGTAAGCGTCGGCAGGCCGTCACGGTGCTGCTCAAGGCCATCGGATGGTCGGCCGAGCAGATCCGTGAGAAGTTCGGCTGGTCCGAGCTGATGATGACCACGCTCGAGAAGGACCACATCGCCGGCCAGGATGAGGCGCTACTCGACATCTACCGCAAGCTGCGCCCTGGCGAGCCGCCGACCCGCGAGAACGCCCAGACCCTGCTCGACAACCTCTTCTTCAACCCGAAGCGGTACGACGTAGCCAAGGTCGGTCGGTACAAGTTCAACAAGAAGCTCGAGTTGGACGTGCCGATCACCACCGGCACGCTGACCGAGGACGACATCGTCGCCACCGTGGAGTACCTCTGCCGGCTGCACGCCGGTGAGGAGGGCTACGAGGCCGACGACATCGACCACTTCGGCAACCGGCGGCTGCGTACCGTGGGCGAGCTGATCCAGAACCAGGTTCGGGTCGGCCTGTCCCGGATGGAGCGGGTCGTCCGCGAGCGGATGACCACCCAGGACGTCGAGGCGATCACGCCGCAGACCCTGATCAACATCCGTCCGGTCGTCGCCGCGATCCGGGAGTTCTTCGGCACCTCGCAGCTGTCCCAGTTCATGGACCAGACCAACCCGCTGGCGGGCCTGACCCACCGGCGACGGCTGAGCGCGCTCGGCCCCGGTGGTCTGTCCCGGGAACGGGCCGGCTTCGAGGTCCGCGACGTGCACCCGTCCCACTACGGACGGATGTGCCCGATCGAGACGCCGGAGGGCCCGAACATCGGTCTGATCGGCGCGCTGTCCACCTTCGCCCGGGTCAACCCGTTCGGCTTCATCGAGACGCCGTACCGGAAGGTCATCGACGGTCGGGTCACCGACCAGATCGACTACCTGACCGCGGACGAGGAGGACCGGTTCGTCAAGGCGCAGGCCAACGCCCCGCTGCGGGCCGACGGCACGTTCGCCGAAGACCGCGTCCTGGTCCGCCGTAAGGGTGGCGAGACCGAGGACGTCACGCCGGCCGCCGTGGACTACATGGACGTGTCGCCGCGGCAGATGACCTCGGTCGCGACCGCGATGATTCCGTTCCTCGAGCACGACGACGCGAACCGGGCCCTGATGGGCGCGAACATGCAGCGTCAGGCGGTGCCGCTGGTCAAGGCCGAGTCCCCGCTGGTCGGCACCGGCATGGAGTACCGTGCCGCCGTCGACGCCGGTGACGTGGTCGTGGCCGAGGTCGGTGGCGTGGTCGAGGACCTCTGCGCCGACTACATCACCGTCCACCAGGACGACGGCCACCGCCGGACGTACCTGCTGCACAAGTTCCGCCGCTCCAACGCCGGCTCCTGCGTCAACCAGAAGCCGGTCGTCTTCGAGGGGGACCGGGTCGAGGCCGGCCAGGTCATCGCCGACGGTCCGTGCACCGACGAGGGTGAGATGGCGCTCGGGCGAAACCTGCTCGTGGCGTTCATGACCTGGGAGGGGCACAACTACGAGGACGCGATCATCCTGTCGCAGCGCCTCGTGCAGCAGGACGTGCTCACCTCGATCCACATCGAGGAGCACGAGGTCGACGCCCGGGACACCAAGCTCGGCCCGGAGGAGATCACCCGCGACATCCCGAACGTCAGCGAGGAGATGCTCGCCGACCTGGACGAGCGCGGGATCATCCGGATCGGCGCCGAGGTCGTCCCTGGCGACATCCTGGTCGGCAAGGTCACGCCCAAGGGCGAGACCGAGCTGACCCCGGAGGAGCGGCTGCTTCGCGCGATCTTCGGTGAGAAGGCGCGCGAGGTTCGGGACACCTCCCTGAAGGTGCCGCACGGCGAGACCGGCACGGTCATCGGCGTGCGTACCTTCTCCCGGGAGGACGGCGACGAGTTGCCGCCGGGCGTCAACGAGCTGGTCCGGGTCTACGTCGCTCAGAAGCGGAAGATCCAGGACGGTGACAAGCTCGCCGGCCGCCACGGCAACAAGGGCGTCATTTCCAAGATCCTGCCGGTCGAGGACATGCCGTTCCTGGAGGACGGCACCCCGGTCGACATCGTGCTCAACCCACTGGGTGTGCCGAGCCGGATGAACATCGGCCAGGTGCTGGAGACTCACCTGGGCTGGGTGGCCAAGACGGGCTGGCAGGTCGAGGGCGACGACGCCGAGTGGAAGCGGCAGCTCCAGGGCATCGGCGCCGACTCCTCCGAACCGGACACCAACGTGGCCACCCCGGTCTTCGACGGTGCCCGCGAGGAGGAGATCTCCGGTCTGCTCGCCTCGACCCTGCCCAACCGGGACGGTCGGCAGCTGATCGGCTCCTCCGGCAAGGCACAGCTGTTCGACGGCCGTTCCGGTGAGCCGCTGCCAGACCCGATCGCGGTCGGCTACATCTACATCCTGAAGCTCAACCACCTGGTCGACGACAAGATCCACGCTCGTTCGACCGGCCCGTACTCGATGATCACGCAGCAGCCGCTGGGTGGTAAGGCGCAGTTCGGTGGTCAGCGTTTCGGCGAGATGGAGTGCTGGGCGATGCAGGCCTACGGTGCCGCGTACGCCCTGCAGGAGCTGCTGACGATCAAGTCCGACGATGTTCTCGGCCGGGTGAAGGTCTACGAGGCCATCGTCAAGGGCGAGAACATCCCGGAGCCGGGCATCCCGGAGTCGTTCAAGGTGCTGCTCAAGGAGCTGCAGTCGCTGTGCCTCAACGTTGAGGTGCTCTCCAGCGACGGCGTGGCCCTGGAGATGCGCGAGACCGACGACGAGGTGTTCCGGGCTGCGGAGGAACTGGGTATCGACCTGTCCCGGCGCGAGCCGAGCTCGGTCGAGGAAGTGTGAGGTAGGTGGTGGGTCTGGGGCGGCGCAACCCGCTCCGGGCGGTCAGGCTTGATCCCTTCGCGGGTCACGCCGCCCCAGACCCCTGCCGGGAGAGCTAGCTAGAACCAAGACACGACACGAGGGATATAACGTGCTCGACGTCAACTTCTTCGACGAGCTGCGCATTGGCCTCGCGACTGCGGACGACATTCGTCAGTGGTCGCACGGCGAGGTCAAGAAGCCCGAGACGATCAACTACCGCACCCTCAAGCCGGAGAAGGACGGGCTCTTCTGCGAGAAGATCTTCGGTCCGCAGCGGGACTGGGAGTGCTACTGCGGTAAGTACAAGCGGGTCCGGTTCAAGGGCATCATCTGTGAGCGCTGCGGCGTCGAGGTGACCCGTTCGAAGGTCCGCCGTGAGCGGATGGGCCACATCGAGCTGGCTGCCCCGGTGACCCATATCTGGTACTTCAAGGGCGTGCCGAGCCGGCTGGGCTACCTGCTGGACCTCGCTCCGAAGGACCTCGAAAAGATCATTTACTTCGCCTCGTACGTCGTGACGAGCGTTGACGCCGAAGCGCGTCACCGTGACCTCTCGACCATCGAGAACGAGATCCTGGCCGAGAAGCGGCAGTCGGAGAACAGCCGCGATTCGGAGATCGAGAAGCGGGCGGCCAAGCTCGAGGCCGACCTGGCCGAGCTGGAGGCCGAGGGCGCGAAGGCGGACGTCCGGCGCAAGGTCAAGGAGGGCGGAGAGCGCGAGATGCGCCAGATCCGCGACCGGGCCCAGCGCGAGATCGACCGCCTGGACGAGGTGCTGGACACCTTCCGCAAGCTCGACTCGAAGCAGCTGGTCACCGACGAGCTGCTCTACCGTGAGCTGCGCGACCGGTTCGGTGAGTACTTCACCGGTGGCATGGGTGCCGAGGCGATCAAGGCTCTGGTCCAGAACATGGACCTTGAGGCCGAGGCCGAGAACCTGCGGGAGACCATCCGTACGGGTAAGGGACAGCGGAAGATCCGGGCGCTCAAGCGACTGAAGGTCGTGGCGGCGTTCCAGAACACCCGCAACTCACCGCTCGGCATGGTGCTGGACTGCGTACCGGTCATCCCGCCGGACCTTCGCCCGATGGTGCAGCTCGACGGTGGCCGTTTCGCCACCAGCGACCTGAACGACCTCTACCGGCGGGTCATCAACCGGAACAACCGGCTCAAGCGGCTGATCGACCTCGGCGCACCCGAGATCATCGTCAACAACGAGAAGCGGATGCTGCAGGAGGCCGTCGACGCGCTGTTCGACAACGGCCGCCGCGGCCGGCCGGTCACCGGCCCGGGTAACCGTCCGCTCAAGTCGCTGTCCGACATGCTCAAGGGCAAGCAGGGCCGGTTCCGCCAGAACCTGCTGGGCAAGCGCGTCGACTACTCCGGCCGTTCGGTCATCGTGGTCGGCCCGAAGCTCAAGCTGCACCAGTGCGGCCTGCCCAAGCAGATGGCGCTGGAGCTGTTCAAGCCGTTCGTGATGAAGCGGCTGGTCGACCTCAACCACGCGCAGAACATCAAGTCCGCCAAGCGGATGGTCGAGCGGCAGCGGCCGGTCGTGTGGGACGTGCTGGAAGAGGTCATCGGCGAGCACCCGGTGCTGCTCAACCGGGCACCGACCCTGCACCGACTCGGCATCCAGGCCTTCGAGCCGCAGCTGGTCGAGGGCAAGGCCATCCAGATCCACCCGCTGGTCTGCACCGCGTTCAACGCCGACTTCGACGGTGACCAGATGGCGGTGCACGTGCCGCTGTCCGCCGAGGCCCAGGCCGAGGCGCGGATCCTGATGCTGTCGTCGAACAACATCCTCAAGCCGGCCGACGGCAAGCCGGTCACCATGCCCACCCAGGACATGGTCATCGGGCTCTACCACCTGACCCACCTCACCGCCGGTGAGCGCGGGGAGGGTCGGGCGTTCAGCTCGGACGCCGAGGCGCGGATGGCGTACGACAACGGCGAGCTGCACCTGCAGGCGCCGGTGAAGATCCGGCTGCGGGACGTGGTCGAGGTGGACAACGGTGCCGGTGGGCAGCCGTGGACCGCGCCTGAGGGCTGGGTTCCGGGCGAGCCGCTGACGGTGGAGACCACCCTCGGTCGGGTGCTGTTCAACGAGACCCTGCCGCAGGGCTACCGGTTCGTGAACTACGAGATCCGCAAGGGCCAGCTCTCCGCGATCGTCAACGACCTCGCCGAGCGGTTCCCGAAGGTTGCCCTGGCGGCCACCCTCGACGGGCTCAAGGAGGCCGGTTTCCACTGGGCCACCTGGTCCGGTGTGACCATCGGCATGGAGGACGTCATCGCTCCGCCGCGCAAGCGGGAGATCCTGGAGCGGTACGAGAAGGAAGCCGACCGGATCGACAAGCAGTACCAGCGTGGTCTGATGACCGCCGAGGAGCGTCGCGGCGAGCTCATCGAGATCTGGACCAAGGCGACAAACGAGGTCGCCAAGGAGATGGACACCGCGCTGCCGCAGGAGAACCCGCTGTGGAAGATGATCAACTCGGGTGCTCGCGGTAACCTGCTCCAGCTCCGGCAGATCGCGGCGATCCGTGGTCTGGTGGCCAACCCGAAGGGCGAGATCATCCCGCGGCCGATCAAGGCCAGCTACCGGGAGGGTCTGTCCGTGCTGGAGTACTTCATCTCCACGCACGGTGCCCGTAAGGGTCTCGCGGACACCGCTCTGCGTACCGCCGACTCGGGTTACCTGACCCGGCGTCTGGTGGACGTCTCGCAGGACGTCATCATCCGCGAGGAGGACTGCGGCACCGACCGGGCCATCCCGATGCAGGTCGGTCAGCAGCTCGACGGCCGGCTAGTGGTGCACGAGCACGCGGAGACCAGCGTGCACGCCCGTACCCTGGCCGACGACATCAAGGGGCCGGACGGCACCGTTGTCGCCGAGCGGGGCGCGGACATCAACTCGATCCTGGTCGACCGGATCGTCGCCGCCGGGGTCGAGAACGTCCGGGTACGCAGCGTGCTCACCTGCGAGTCGAAGCTGGGCGTCTGCGGTGCGTGCTACGGCCGCTCGCTGCCGACCGGCAAGATCGTCGACGTCGGTGAGGCGGTCGGCATCATCGCCGCCCAGTCCATCGGTGAGCCGGGTACGCAGCTGACGATGCGTACCTTCCACACGGGTGGTGTCGCGGGTGAGGACATCACCCAGGGTCTGCCGCGTGTTCAGGAAATCTTCGAGGCCCGGATCCCGAAGGGCAAGGCGCCGATCGCCGACACCCCCGGCCGGATCCGGATCGAGGACGGCGAGCGGTCGCGCAAGATCGTGGTGATCCCGGACGACGGCAGCGACGAGATCGTCTACGACAAGATCTCGAAGCGGGTCCGGCTGCGGGCCCACGACGGCGACCACGTCGAGGTCGGCGAGAAGCTCACCGAGGGCACCATCGACCCGCACGAGCTGCTGCGCATCCTCGGCCCCCGGGCGGTCCAGGTCCACCTGACCCAGGAGGTCCAGGAGGTCTACCGCTCCCAGGGTGTGCTCATCCACGACAAGCACATCGAGATCATCATCCGCCAGATGCTCAAGCGGGTGACGGTCATCGACTCCGGCTCGACCGAGTTCCTGCCGGGTGTGCTCGTCGACCGGGCGTTGTTCGAGTCGGAGAACCGCCGGCTCGTCGGCGAGGGTGGCGAGCCCGCCGCCGGTCGCCCGGTGCTGATGGGTATCACCAAGGCCTCGCTGGCCACCGACTCCTGGCTCTCGGCGGCCTCCTTCCAGGAGACCACCCGGGTGCTGACCGACGCGGCGATCCACGCCCGCAGCGACTCGCTGATCGGTCTCAAGGAGAACGTGATCATCGGTAAGCTCATCCCGGCGGGTACCGGCATCAGCAAGTACCGCAACGTCCGGGTCGAGCCGACCGAGGAGGCGAAGGCCAAGGTCTACTCGATGACCGGCTACCCGGAGACCGACTACGGCTTCGGGCCGGCCAGTGGCCAGGCGGTCCCGCTGGACGACTTCGACTTCGGGTCGTACCGCTAGACCGTGCGGTGACGTGAGAGGCCCCGGCGTGCACACGCCGGGGCCTCTTCGTGTCGAGGGTCGTCCGCAAGCGCGGCGGGGAACACATTTCCGTGCCGCGGGTCTGCGCCGTGCTTGCGGGTGCGGCGCGGACATTCGTCGACGGGGGCATCATGTGGTCATGACGATCGCACCCGGACCGGTGTCCGCCGCATCGGCACCGCGTCACCCGCTCGACCCGGATCCGGTCCGGGCGACCAAGGCCCGGGCGGTCTTCGCCCTCGGCCTGATGGCCGCACTGACCGGACTGCTGATCGGGGGCGTGGTACCGGCCACGGTGGCCCTGTACCTGGCCCGGCAGGCGCGTCGGGAGGCGTACGCCTCGGCGGGTTTCCTGACCGGTGCGGCCTGGCTGCGTCGTGGCGAGCGGCTGGCCTGGACGGGCCTGGTGCTGGTCGCGGTCAGCCTGGTGGTGGCGCTGGTGATCGGGGTGATCCGGCTCGCCGAGTCGCCCTACGGGCAGGACTTCGCGCCCGAGGTCGACTGACCGGCGCGACCGGTACGTCCTCGCGCCCGGCATCGAGGGGCTGACTGCCGACGGTAGCCTGACCGGTGTCCGTCGCGCGGTGCGTGGACGCTGCCCGACAAGGAGGATCCCGTGACGGAACCGGTGCGCCCCGAGGGCGGCGAAGCCGCTCAGCCCACCGTCGGGCGCCCCGATGCCGATCAGACGGGATGGGCCCGGCCCGGGCCCGAACAGCCCGAACCGGAGCAGACCGTCCCGCCGACCTCCCCGCCGGCAACCGGCGCGACGCCCGTCCACCCGCCGTCCGGACCGCCAGCTCTCGGGCGGCTGCCCGCCGGTCCGCCGCCTGGCTCGTCGGGTTACGGTCCGCCGCCTGGTTCGCCGGGTTACGGTCCGCCCGGCTCGCCGGCTTACGGGTCGCCGCCTGGCTCGCCGGCTTACGGTCCGCCGCCTGGCTCGGCACCGCCCGCTCCTGCGACTCTCGGATCACCGGCCGCCGGTCCGCCTGCCTACGGGACGGTGCCGGGGGCGCCGGCTGCGCCGGGTTGGACCGGCGGCGGCTCAGGCTGGGGGCAGCCCCCGCCACCACCGCCGCAGGATCCTCCCCGACCGCCGAAGCGGGTCGAGCCGGTGCCCGGTACGCCGTTCGCGGTGGTGCACCTCGACGTGCCCCCGGTCGCCTCGGGCCTGGCGGTCGGCTCGCTGGTGGCCGGTATCACCTCGATCCTGGTCTCGATCCTGGTCATCTGCGTCGGCGCCATCGGGGGAGGGGCGAACGGAGCCTGGGCGGCGGGCGCCTTCGCCGCGCTGGGTGGCCTCACCGGGGTGGGCGCCGTGGTCACCGGCCTACTCGGCCTGCGGCAGATCCGCCGTCCGGCGCCGCCGCCCGCGGTCCGCTTCACCGGGCGAGGCCTGGCCATCGCGGGAATCAGCTGTGGTGGGACCGGCCTGCTGCTCTGCCTGGTGGGCGTGGGGCTGGCGGTGCTGCTGGCCCTGGCCTAGGGCCTTGCCGGCCACCGGCTGGCCTGCGCCTCCCGAGGCCTGCGCCACCGGGCCCAGTCGATCGCTTGACCGGTTCGGGGCCAGCCTGGGGGCTCGCGGGCCGGTTTCCGGCAGAGCCGGTACACTCGTGTCCGTAGGTGCCCATCACGGGCGGGCGGTGCGACAGAGACCAGCCGGCAAGCGATGCGACGTCCGGCAGGTCTTCCGTTTTGACCTGCGCGGCTGTGGTAGGTACTCTTTCCCCTTGTGCCCGGGCCCGCCCGGGCAACTCGTGCGTGCGTTGGAGTCGGTTTTCCGATATCCGGACGGCACCACGTCTGAGTCAGAAGATCCGGCCTGCGGCCATCCGTGTGCCGGTGACAAACCCCGGGTCTGCGCGCAAGCGCCGGACGGGAACCGTGAGTTTGGCGACACGCCCGACCGCGGGTGCCGGGACCTCCGCGAGGTGGCCCTGGCCGGAATGTAGGAGAGCCGATCACGAGATCGGCTACGGCAGACGGCGCGGTCGCGAGAAGCGGCCGAAGGGAGCGGAGAAACCCGGTGCCCACCATTCAGCAGTTGGTCCGAAAGGGCCGTCAGGCGAAGACGACCAAGACCAAGACCCCGGCGCTCAAGGGATCCCCGCAGCGGCGGGGTGTGTGCACCCGGGTGTACACCACCACCCCGAAGAAGCCGAACTCGGCGCTGCGCAAGGTCGCTCGTGTCAAGCTCAGCAGCCAGGTCGAGGTGACCGCCTACATCCCGGGTGTCGGGCACAACCTGCAGGAGCACTCGATCGTGCTCGTGCGTGGTGGCCGGGTGAAGGACCTCCCCGGTGTGCGTTACAAGATCGTTCGCGGTTCGCTGGACACCCAGGGTGTCCGTAACCGCAAGCAGGCGCGCAGCCGTTACGGCGCGAAGAAGGAGAAGAGCTGACATGCCGCGTAAGGGACCTGCTCCGCGGCGACCGCTGGTCGCTGACCCGGTGTACAACTCGCCGCTGGTCACGCAGCTGGTGAACAAGATCCTGCTGCGCGGCAAGCGTCAGCTCGCCGAGCGCGTCGTGTACGCCGCCCTGGAGGGCTGCCGGGAGAAGTCCGGTACCGATCCGGTCGTCACCCTCAAGCGCGCCATGGACAACGTCAAGCCGACCCTTGAGGTGCGCAGCCGCCGTGTCGGTGGCGCGACCTACCAGGTTCCGGTCGAGGTCCGGCCGGCCCGAGCCACCACGCTGGGCCTGCGTTGGCTGGTGACCTACGCCCGCGCTCGGCGTGAGAAGACCATGATCGAGCGGCTGATGAACGAGCTGCTGGACGCGAGCAACGGCCTCGGTGCCGCCGTCAAGCGGCGCGAGGACACGCACAAGATGGCCGAGTCCAACAAGGCCTTCGCGCACTACCGCTGGTAACACCCTGGTCCCGGCGCCATCCGGTGCCGGGACCGCCACCAGTTGTGTCGAGACGACGATAAGTAGGGATTGAAGTGGCCGCCGCAGACGCGCTCGCCAACGTACGCAACATCGGCATCATGGCCCACATCGATGCCGGTAAGACCACCACCACCGAGCGAATCCTGTTCTACACCGGTATCACGTACAAGATCGGTGAGGTCCACGAGGGCGCTGCCGTCATGGACTGGATGGAGCAGGAGCAGGAGCGCGGTATCACCATCACTTCCGCCGCCACGAAGTGCGAGTGGAAGGGCCACACGATCCAGATCATCGACACGCCCGGCCACGTCGACTTCACGGTCGAGGTGGAGCGGTCGCTGCGGGTCCTGGACGGTGCCGTTGCGGTCTACGACGGTGTGGCCGGCGTGGAGCCGCAGACGGAGAACGTCTGGCGCCAGGCGGACAAGTACAACGTCCCGCGGATGTGCTTCGTCAACAAGCTCGACCGGACCGGTGCCGACTTCTTCCGCTGCGTGCAGATGATGATCGACCGGCTGAACGCCACTCCGCTGGTGCTCCAGATCCCGATCGGGCTCGAGGGCGACCACATCGGCGTCGTCGACCTGGTCGAGATGCGCGCCCTCACCTGGCGCGGGGAGACCCAGAAGGGTGAGGACTACGCGATCGAGGAGATCCCGGCCGATCTGGCCGCCTCCGCCGCCGAGTGGCGCGAGAAGCTGATGGAGACCCTGGCCGACGTCGACGACTCGGTGATGGAGAAGTACCTGGAGGGCGAGGAGATCTCCGTCGAGGAGGTCAAGGCCGCCATCCGTCGGGCCACCATCGCCAGCAAGGCCAACCCGGTGCTCTGCGGCTCGGCGTTCAAGAACAAGGGCGTGCAGCCCATGCTCGACGCCGTCATCGACTACCTGCCGTCGCCGCTGGACATCCCGGCGATCGAGGGCACGGCGACCGACGGCGAGACGCCGATGCAGCGTAAGCCCTCCACTTCGGAGCCTTTCTCGGGTCTGGCATTCAAGATCCAGACCGACAAGCACCTCGGCAAGCTGACCTACGTCCGGGTCTACTCCGGCGTGGTCGAGTCCGGGTCCCAGGTGGTCAACTCCACCAAGGACCGCAAGGAGCGGGTCGGCAAGATCTACCAGATGCACGCCAACAAGCGGGAGGAGCGCAGCTCCGCCAAGGCTGGCGACATCATCGCGGTGCAGGGTCTGAAGCAGACCACCACCGGTGACACCCTGTGCGACCCGGCGAACCCGGTCATCCTGGAGTCGATGACCTTCCCGGAGCCGGTCATCGAGGTGGCCATCGAGCCGAAGACGAAGGCTGACCAGGAGAAGCTCAGCACCGCCATCCAGCGGCTGGCCGAGGAGGACCCGACCTTCCGCGTCAAGCTGGACGACCAGACCGGCCAGACGGTCATCTCCGGCATGGGCGAGCTGCACCTGGACATCCTGGTGGACCGGATGCGCCGCGAGTTCAACGTCGAGGCGAACATCGGTAAGCCGCAGGTGGCGTACCGCGAGACCATCCGCCGCACGGTGGAGAAGGTCGAGTACACCCACAAGAAGCAGACCGGTGGTTCCGGCCAGTACGCCCGGGTGATCATCAGCCTGGAGCCGTTGCCGCTCGGGAACGACGCGCCGACCTACGAGTTCGCCAACGCCGTCACCGGTGGCCGCATCCCCCGGGAGTTCATCCCGTCGGTGGACGCGGGTGCGCAGGACGCCATGCAGTACGGCATCCTCGCCGGCTTCCCCCTGGTGGGCGTCAAGCTGACGCTGCTGGACGGCCAGTACCACGAGGTCGACTCGTCCGAGATGGCATTCAAGATCGCTGGCTCGATGGTGATGAAGGAGGCGGCCCGCAAGGCCGACCCGGCGTTGCTCGAGCCGATGATGGCTGTTGAGGTCACCACTCCCGAGGAGAACATGGGTGACGTCATCGGCGACCTCAACTCCCGACGCGGCATCATCCAGGCGATGGAGGAGCGCAGCGGCGCCCGTGTCGTCCGCGCCCTGGTGCCGTTGTCGGAGATGTTCGGCTACGTCGGCGACCTGCGGTCGAAGACCCAGGGCCGGGCTAGCTACAGCATGCAGTTCGACTCCTACGCGGAGGTTCCGTCCTCCGTGGCTAAGGAGATCATCGCCAAGGCGACGGGTGAGTGACGCTCACCTGACGTGATCGGATGATCCGACGGTGGTCGCGGGAGCATTCCCCGACCGCGACCACCTCGGTCGGATTGTGTGAATTCCGGGCCTGTAGGCTTCATCGCCGCAGAACCCACAAAAGCTCTCCGGCCGTCAGGCCGGAAAGGCTGTCGACAGAGTCCTAAGCGCCGACCTGGCGCGCCGGGGCGAACGAACCAAGAAGTCCACAGGAGGACACCAGTGGCGAAGGCGAAGTTCGAGCGGACTAAGCCGCACGTCAACATCGGCACCATTGGTCACATCGACCACGGTAAGACGACGCTGACGGCGGCCATCACCAAGGTCCTGCACGACCAGTACCCGGACCTGAACCCGTACACGCCGTTCGACGAGATCGACAAGGCGCCCGAGGAGAAGGCCCGGGGCATCACGATCTCGATCGCGCACGTCGAGTACCAGACCGAGGCGCGGCACTACGCGCACGTCGACTGCCCCGGTCACGCCGACTACATCAAGAACATGATCACCGGTGCCGCCCAGATGGACGGCGCGATCCTGGTGGTCGCGGCGACCGACGGCCCGATGCCGCAGACCCGCGAGCACGTGCTGCTGGCCCGCCAGGTCGGCGTGCCGTACATCGTCGTGGCGCTGAACAAGAGCGACATGGTCGACGACGAGGAGCTGCTGGAGCTCGTCGAGCTCGAGGTCCGTGAGCTGCTCTCGGCCCAGGAGTACCCGGGCGACGACCTGCCGGTCGTTCGCGTCTCGGCGCTCAAGGCCCTCGAGGGCGACCCGGAGTGGACCGGCCGACTCATGGAGCTGATGAACGCGGTCGACACCGCGATTCCGCAGCCGGAGCGCGAGACCGAGAAGCCGTTCCTGATGCCGATCGAGGACGTGTTCACGATCACCGGTCGTGGCACCGTCGTCACCGGTCGCGCCGAGCGCGGCGTGCTCAAGCCGAACGAGGAGGTGGAGATCGTCGGTATCCGCGAGAAGTCGCAGAAGACGGTCTGCACCGGCATCGAGATGTTCCGCAAGCTGCTCGACGAGGCCCGTGCGGGTGAGAACGTCGGTCTGCTGCTGCGCGGCATCAAGCGCGAGGACGTCGAGCGCGGCATGGTGGTCGTCAAGCCGGGCACCAGCACCCCGCACACCGAGTTCGAGGCGACGGTCTACATCCTCTCCAAGGAGGAGGGCGGCCGGCACACCCCGTTCTTCCAGAACTACCGTCCGCAGTTCTACTTCCGGACCACGGACGTCACCGGTGTCGTCACCCTCCCCGAGGGCACCGAGATGGTCATGCCGGGCGACAACACCACGATGACCGTGAAGCTGATCCAGCCCATCGCGATGGAGGACAACCTCAAGTTCGCGATCCGGGAGGGTGGCCGTACGGTTGGCGCTGGTCGCGTCACCAAGATCATCAAGTGAGCTGGGTAACCCCGATTAGACCCGCCGCCGGTCGTGCGGCATACTAGTCAGGTTGCGTAACGACAGTTCGCCGCCCGTGTTCGGCTTTCGCTGAACCTCCGGGTAGGCAGAGCAGTCGGGCGTGGGGTGGTTGGCGGCCCGTCCGTCAACCACCCTCGCGCGGCGTTCAGGTCGCCTCAGTGCGATCGGCGCCTGGACCCACCGCGGTCAGGATCGCTCCGGTAGCCCGGGGCGGAGCCTGGCCCCAGGGCGCGACACGCCCGACCGCGGGGGTGGGCGAAGAGGGCCTGTGCCAGCCGGTACAGACACCCGCAACACAGCGGCATCGAGAGAAGGAACAGAAGCCACCATGGCGGGACAGAAGATCCGCATCCGGCTCAAGGCCTATGACCACGAGGTCGTCGACTCCTCGGCTCGGAAGATCGTCGAGACGGTGACGCGTACCGGGGCGCAGGTCGCGGGCCCGGTGCCGCTGCCCACGGAGATCAACCGTTTCTGCGTCATCCGCTCGCCGCACAAGTACAAGGACTCGCGCGAGCACTTCGAGATGCGTACGCACAAGCGACTGATCGACATCATCGACCCGACCCCGAAGACGGTCGACTCGCTCATGCGCCTCGACCTGCCGGCTGGCGTCGACATCGAGATCAAGCTGTAGGGACCGGACACATGGACAGGCAAGTTAAGGGGATCCTGGGCGCGAAGCTCGGCATGACCCAGGTCTGGGACAACAACCGTGTTGTCCCGGTGACCGTGGTTCAGGCCGGCCCCTGCGTCATCACCCAGGTTCGTGACGCCGACAAGGACGGTTACTCCGCGGTCCAGCTGGCGTACGGGACGATCGACCCGCGCAAGGCCAAGAAGCCGCTGCGTGGGCATTACGCCAAGGCCGACGTGGCGCCGCGCCGGCACATCGTCGAGCTGCGCACCAGCGACGCTGCGGACTACTCGCTCGGCCAGGAGGTCACGGTCGAGGAGTTCCCGGCCGGTGTCTCGATCGACGTGACCGGCAAGACCAAGGGCAAGGGCTACGCCGGCCCGATGAAGCGGCACGGCTTCCACGGTCTGCGCGCCAGCCACGGTGTCGAGCGCAAGCACCGCTCGCCGGGCTCGATCGGCGCCTGCGCCACCCCGGGTCGCGTCTTCAAGGGCACCCGGATGGCCGGCCGCATGGGTGGCGTGCGCTACACCGTGCAGAACCTGACCGTCCAGGCGGTCGACACCGAGAACAATCTCCTGCTCGTCCGTGGCGCCATTCCCGGCCCCAAGGGCGCGCTGGTCCTGGTCCGTACCGCGGCCAAGGCCAAGGCGAAGAAGGGCGGTGTGGGCAAGTGACCACCGTTGACGTCCTCAACTCTGAGGGCACCAAGACCGGCTCGGTCGAGCTGCCCGCCGACATCTTCGACGCGCAGGCCAACATCGCGCTGATGCACCAGGTCGTCGTGGCGCAGCTCGCTGCCGCCCGGCAGGGCACCCACAAGACCAAGACCCGGGGCGAGGTCGCTGGCGGCGGCAAGAAGCCGTACAAGCAGAAGGGCACCGGTCGTGCCCGGCAGGGCTCGATCCGCGCGCCGCAGTTCGCCGGCGGTGGCGTGGTCCACGGTCCGGTGCCGCGTGACTACAGCCAGCGCACCCCGAAGAAGATGAAGGCCGCCGCGCTGCGTGGCGCCCTGTCGGACCGGGCGCGCGCCGGGCAGGTGCACGTCGTCGAGGCGTTCGTCTCGGGCGAGAAGCCGTCGACCAAGGCCGCCCTGGCCGCGCTCGCCAAGCTGACCACCGCCCGGCGGGTGCTGGTCGTGCTGAGCAGCACCGACGAGCTGAACTGGGTGTCGCTGCGCAACGAGCAGCGGGTGCACCTGATCGAGGCCGGCCAGCTCAACACGTACGACGTGCTGGTGGCCGACGATGTGGTCTTCACCAAGGAGGCCCTGGACGAGTTCCTGGGCGTACCGGCCGAGACCACCGAGGAGGGTGGCAAGTGAGCACGATCGCCGATCCGCGCGACATCATCGTCGCGCCGGTCGTCTCGGAGAAGAGCTACAGCGAGCTGAACCGCAACTGGTACACCTTCCTGGTGCACCCGGACGCGAACAAGACGGCGATCAAGATCGCTATCGAGCAGATCTTCAACGTCCGTGTCCTGACGGTCAACACGCTCAACCGCGAGGGCAAGCGCAAGCGGACCCGTACCGGGTTCGGCAAGCGCAAGGACACCAAGCGGGCGATGGTGAAGCTGGCTGAGGGCGACCGCATCGAGGCCTTCGGCGGCCCGGTCAGCTGAGGGGTGTAGACAATGGCTATTCGTAAGTACAAGCCGACGACGCCGGGCCGGCGTGGCTCGAGCGTCGCCGACTTCGCCGAGATCACCCGGTCGACGCCCGAGAAGTCGCTGCTGGCGCCGCTGCCCAAGAAGGGCGGCCGGAACGTGCACGGCCGGATCACCGCCCGGCACCAGGGCGGTGGCCACAAGCGCCAGTACCGGATCATCGACTTCAAGCGGGTCGACAAGGACGGCGTGCCGGCCAAGGTCGCGCACATCGAGTACGACCCGAACCGCACCGCGCGGATCGCGCTGCTGCACTACGCCGACGGCGAGAAGCGTTACATCATCGCGCCGAAGGACCTGAAGCAGGGCGACGCGGTCGAGTCGGGCCCGAGTGCCGACATCAAGCCGGGCAACAACCTGCCGTTGCGCAACATCCCGGTCGGTACCACGATCCACAACGTGGAGCTGCGTCCGGGTGGCGGTGCCAAGCTGGCCCGCTCGGCCGGCGTCGGCATCCAGCTGCTCGGCCGCGAGGGCGCGTACGCGACCCTGCGGATGCCGTCCGGTGAGATCCGGCGGGTGGACGTGCGCTGCCGCGCCAGCGTCGGTGAGATCGGTAACGCCGACCAGTCGAACATCAACTGGGGTAAGGCCGGCCGGATGCGCTGGAAGGGCAAGCGCCCGACCGTCCGTGGTGTCGCCATGAACCCGGTCGACCACCCGCACGGTGGTGGTGAGGGCAAGACCTCCGGTGGTCGCCACCCGGTCAACCCGCAGGGTAAGCCCGAGGGCCGCACCCGTCGTAAGGGCCAGCCGAGTGACCGGCTGATCGTCCGCCGCCGCTACGCCACGCGTAAGCGCGGCTGAGGGAGATAAGACATGCCTCGCAGCCTGAAGAAGGGCCCGTTCATCGACGACCACCTGCTCAAGAAGGTGGAGACGCAGAACGAGAAGGGCTCGAAGAACGTCATCAAGACCTGGTCGCGGCGCTCGACGATCATCCCGGAGATGCTGGGGCACACGATCGCCGTGCACGACGGACGTAAGCACGTCCCGGTGTTCGTGACCGAGGCGATGGTCGGGCACAAGCTCGGCGAGTTCGCGCTGACCCGCACGTTCAAGGGTCACGAAAAGGACGACCGGAAGAGCCGCCGGCGCTGACGCCGCGGGCATACGGATAGAGGATCAAGGGGTTACAGCGATGCCAGGAAAGGGCGACGCTCCGGTGCTTCCGGGCGCGCGGGCGGTTGCGCGGTACGTGCGCATCTCGCCGATGAAGGCGCGCCGGGTGGTCAACCTCGTCCGCGGCCTGCCCGCGAAGGAGGCGCTCACGGTGCTGCAGTTCGCGCCGCAGGCTGCGAGCGAGCAGGTGTACAAGGTGCTCGCGAGCGCGATCGCCAACGCGGAGAACAACGAGCGGCTGGACCCCGACGCGCTGCTCGTCAGCGAGGCGTTCGTGGACGAGGGCCCGACGATGAAGCGGTTCCAGCCACGGGCGCAGGGCCGGGCGTACCGGATCCGTAAGCGCACCTGCCACATCACCGTGGCGGTCGAGGCGGTCGCGCCGGCCGCGCCGAGGAAGTCGGCGAACAAGGCGGCTCCGGCGAAGCAGACCGCGCCGGCCGAGACGCAGAGCAACACGGAGGGCGCCGAGTAATGGGTCAGAAGGTTCACCCGCACGGGTTCCGGCTCGGCATCTCGACCGACTGGAAGTCCCGCTGGTTCGCGGACAAGCTCTACAAGGACTACATCGGTGAGGATGTCAAGATCCGCCGGATGATGTCCAAGGGGCTGGAGCGCGCCGGCATCTCCAAGGTCGACATCGAGCGCACCCGCGACCGGGTCCGCGTCGACATCCACACCGCACGGCCGGGCATCGTCATCGGCCGTAAGGGCGCGGAGGCCGACCGGATCCGCGGCGAGCTGGAGAAGCTCACCGGCAAGCAGGTGCAGCTGAACATCATCGAGGTGAAGAACCCCGAGTCGGACGCGCAGCTGGTCGCCCAGGGCGTTGCCGAGCAGCTCTCCAGCCGGGTCAGCTTCCGCCGCGCGATGCGTAAGGCGATGCAGTCGGCGATGAAGAACCCGATGTGCAAGGGCATCCGGGTGCAGGTCTCGGGTCGCCTCGGCGGCGCCGAGATGAGCCGCACGGAGTTCTACCGCGAGGGTCGGGTTCCGCTGCACACGCTGCGGGCCAACATCGAGTACGGCTTCTTCGAGGCCCGTACCACCTTCGGCCGCATCGGCGTGAAGGTCTGGATCTACAAGGGTGACGCGGTGCCGGGTCGGGAGACTCCGACCGAGGCGCCGTCGCGCCCGCGCCGGGAGCGCGGTGACCGGCCCGAGCGGCCGCGCCGCGGTCGGTCGGGTTCGTCCGGCACGACCTCCGGTGGCACCGAGGCCGGCCGGGCTGCCGCGACGACCGTCGCGCAGCAGGCCGAGACGCCGAGTGGCGAGCCGGTGGACAGCGCTGCTGTCGCGGCTGCCGCTTCGGCTCCGGCAGAAACGCAGCAGGAGGGCTGACAGATGCTGATGCCGCGCAAGCCCCCGAAGGGCTTCCGCAAGCCGCACCACCCGGACCGCAGCGGCGCGTCCAAGGGCGGCAACCGGGTGGTGTTCGGCGAGTTCGGGATCCAGGCTCTGGAACCGGCGTACGTGACCAACCGGCAGATCGAGTCGGCGCGTATCGCGATGACCCGCCACATCAAGCGTGGCGGCAAGGTCTGGATCACCATCTTCCCGGACCAGGCCCTCACCAAGAAGCCGGCGGAAACCCGGATGGGTTCCGGTAAGGGCTCGCCCGAGTGGTGGGTCGCGAACGTCAAGCCCGGGCGGGTTCTCTTCGAGATGTCCTTCCCGAACGAGCAGATCGCGCGAGAGGCGATGCGTCGCGCGATCCACAAGCTCCCGATGAAGTGCCGCATTGTTACGCGCGAAGTGGGTGAATCCTGATGGCAGCGGGCGTTAAGGCCTCCGAGCTGCGTGAGCTCTCCGAGGAGGAGCTGGTCACGAAGCTGCGCGAGGCCAAGGCGGAGCTGTTCAACCTCCGCGTGCAGGCCGCAACCGGGCAGCTGGACAACAACCGGCGGCTGCAGGTCATCCGTCGGGAAATTGCCCGGATCTACACGATCATGCGTGAGCGTGAGCTGGGGCTCTCGGCCGCGCCGACTGAGGTGACTGCAGGATGAGCGAGAACACCACCACCGCCACGCGGGGCCGGCGCAAGGTCCGTGAGGGCCTCGTGGTCAGCGACAAGATGGAAAAGACCGTCGTGGTCGAGGTCGAGGACCGGGTCAAGCACGCGCTGTACGGCAAGATCATGCGCCGGACCAGCAAGCTCAAGGTCCACGACGAGCAGAACTCCGCCGGCATCGGCGACCGCGTCCTGATCATGGAGACCCGGCCGCTCTCCGCCACCAAGCGGTGGCGGCTCGTGGAGATCCTCGAGAAGGCCAAGTAGCGAAGGCTCGAGCTCGGCCCAGACGGTCGGGCGCAGGTTCCGCCAGGCTCCGGCCGCCCCGGCGGCCGGAGAACCGGCAGACATAGGAGATAGACGTGATTCAGCAGGAGTCGCGACTGCGCGTCGCTGACAACACGGGTGCCCGGGAGATTCTGTGCATCCGGGTTCTCGGTGGCTCCGGTCGGCGCTACGCGAGCATCGGCGACGTCATCGTGGCCACCGTCAAGGACGCGATCCCGGGTGCCGGTGTGAAGAAGGGCGACGTGGTCAGGGCTGTCGTCGTCCGCACCGCCAAGGAGAAGCGGCGGCCGGACGGTTCGTACATCCGCTTCGACGAGAACGCCGCCGTCATCATCAAGGACGGCGGGGACCCGCGCGGTACCCGTATCTTCGGCCCGGTCGGCCGTGAGTTGCGGGACAAGCGGTTCATGAAGATCATCTCTCTCGCGCCGGAGGTGTTGTGACCGTGAAGGTCAAGAAGGGCGACACGGTCGTCGTCATCGCCGGCAAGGACAAGGGTGCCAAGGGTAAGGTCATCGCGGCCTACCCGCGGCAGGACAAGGTCCTGGTCGAGGGCGTGAACCGGATCAAGAAGCACACTCGCATCAGCACCACCCAGCGTGGCGCCAAGACCGGTGGCATCGTCACCCAGGAGGCCCCGATCCACGTCTCGAACGTGATGGTCGTGGACTCCGACGGCAAGCCGACCCGCGTCGGTTACCGGATCGACGAGAACGGCCAGAAGGTTCGCATCGCGCGTAGCACCGGTAAGGACCTGTGATGACCACGGCTACCGAAACCAAGACGATGCCGCGCCTCAAGGAGCGGTACCGCAACGAGATCATCGCCCAGCTGCGCGAGCAGTACGAGTACGGCAACCCGATGCAGGTGCCACGGCTGGTCAAGATCGTCGTGAACATGGGTGTGGGCGAGGCCGCCCGGGACGCCAAGCTCATCGACGGTGCGGTCCGCGACCTGGCCACCATCACCGGCCAGAAGCCGCAGGTCCGGCGGGCGACGAAGTCCATCGCGCAGTTCAAGCTGCGGGAAGGCATGCCGATCGGCGCGAAGGTGACCCTGCGCGGCGACCGGATGTGGGAGTTCCTGGACCGGCTGCTGTCCATCGCGCTGCCGCGTATCCGTGACTTCCGCGGCCTGGACGGGCGCAAGCTCGACGGGCACGGCAACTACACGTTCGGTCTGACCGAGCAGTCGGTGTTCCACGAGATCGACCAGGACAAGATCGATCGCCAGCGGGGCATGGACATCACGGTGGTCACGACCGCCACGACCGACGACGAGGGCCGGGCGCTGTTGAAGCTCCTGGGCTTCCCGTTCAAGGAGAACTGAGATGGCCAAGAAGGCGCTGATCCTCAAGGCGGCCGCGAAGCCGAAGTTCTCGGTTCGCGCGTACACCCGCTGCCAGCGGTGCGGGCGTCCCAAGGCGGTCTACCGCAAGTTCGGGCTCTGCCGGGTGTGCATCCGGGAGATGGCCCACCGCGGTGAACTGCCCGGCGTGTCCAAGGCTTCCTGGTAATAGCCCGGCGCGCTGCGGCGCGTCAGCTGGACTGTCTCTTCGCCGTAGGCCTGCGACGTGTCGCGGGAACCCCGGCGAGAAAGGTTGACGAGTTTTCATGACGATGACCGACCCGATCGCAGACATGCTCACGCGTCTGCGTAACGCCAACCAGGCGTACCACGACCGGGTGACGATGCCGTACTCGAAGATCAAGGCGAACATCGCCGAGGTCCTCAAGTCCGAGGGTTACATCGCCACCTGGGCAGTCGAGGAGCCCGAAGAGGGTGCCGTCGGCAAGCGACTGGTCGTCGAGCTGAAGTACGGCCAGAACCGGGAGCGGAGCCTGGCCGGTATCAAGCGCGTCTCCAAGCCCGGTCTGCGGGTGTACGCCAAGTCGGACGGGCTCCCCCGGGTGCTCGGTGGGCTGGGCGTGGCGATCATTTCGACGTCCCAGGGACTGCTCACCGACCGGCAGGCCCGCAAGCGGAGCGTTGGCGGGGAAGTCCTCGCCTTCGTCTGGTAACGGGAGACAGGTAGAAATGTCGCGTATTGGACGTAAGTCGATCCCGGTGCCATCCGGAGTCGACGTGACGATCGACGGCCGGACCGTAAAGGTCAAGGGCCCCAAGGGCGAGCTGTCGCACACCCTGGCCGAGCCGATCACCATCGAGCGGGCCGAGGACGGGCAGCTGAGCGTCAACCGCCCGAACGACGAGCGCAAGGCCAAGGAGCTGCACGGCCTGAGCCGTACCCTGGTCGCCAACATGATCGTCGGGGTCACCGAGGGCTACCGTAAGAGCCTGGAGATCGCCGGCACCGGTTACCGGGTCACTGCCAAGGGCAAGGACCTGGAGTTCGCGCTCGGGTTCTCGCACCCGGTGCACGTGCCGGCGCCCGAGGGCATCACCTTCACGGTGGAGCGGCCGACGCTGTTCCACGTGGCCGGCATCGACAAGCAGCTCGTCGGTGAGGTCGCCGCCAACATCCGGAAGATTCGCCCGCCGGAGCCCTACAAGGGCAAGGGCGTGAAGTACCAGGGCGAAATCATCCGACGCAAGGCCGGAAAGGCAGGTAAGAAGTGAGCGCCACGCTGCTCAAGCGCCGCCGCGGCGTCGCCGCCAAGCGTGCCGTCGGGCGGGCGCGGCGGCACTTCCGAGTGCGCAAGAACGTCAGCGGCACCGCCGCGCGTCCCCGCCTGGTGGTCACCCGTTCGCTGCGGCACATCGTCGCCCAGATCGTGGACGACACCAAGGGTCACACCTTGGCGTCGGCCTCGACCCTGGACGCCTCGGTGCGCGGTACGGAGGGCGACAAGAGCGCCCTGGCTGGCAAGGTCGGCACCCTGCTGGCCGAGCGGGCCAAGGCCGCTGGCATCTCCAAGGTCGTCTTCGACCGCGGCGGCAACCGGTACGCGGGGCGGGTCGCCGCGCTCGCCGACGCCGCCCGCGAAGCCGGGCTCGAGTTCTGACAATCCCCGTCACGAGAGAGAAGGAAGGCTGCTGATGCCAGGTCAACAGCGCCGTGGCGGCGGGTCCGGTGGCAACGAGGGTGGTCGCCGCGACAACCGCCGTGAGGGCGGCCGCGGAAACGCGCCCGCCGAGAAGACCCCGCACCTCGAGCGGGTCGTCGCGATCAACCGCGTCGCCAAGGTCGTGAAGGGTGGTCGTCGCTTCAGCTTCACCGCCCTGGTGATCGTGGGCGACGGCGACGGCTCCGTCGGCGTGGGCTACGGAAAGGCCAAGGAGGTGCCTGCGGCGATCGCCAAGGGCGTCGAGGAGGCCAAGAAGCACTTCTTCAAGGTGCCGCGGATCGGGTCCTCGATCCCGCACCCGGTCACGGGCGAGGACGCCGCCGGGGTGGTGCTGCTCAAGCCGGCCTCCGCCGGTACGGGCGTCATCGCCGGTGGTCCGGTCCGTGCCGTGCTGGAGTGCGCGGGCATCCACGACGTGCTCTCGAAGAGCCTCGGCTCGTCGAACCCGATCAACATCGTGCACGCCACCGTGGCCGCGCTGAAGGGGCTGGAGTCCCCGGAAGCCGTTGCCGCGCGGCGGGGCCTGCCGGTGGAGGACGTCGCGCCGGCGGCCATGCTCGCCTCGCGGGCGGAGGTGGCTTCCTGATGGCACGGCTCAAGGTCACCCAGGTCCGTTCCGAGATCGGGACCAAGCGCAACCAGCGGGAGTCGCTGCGTTCGCTCGGTCTCAAGCGGATCAATGACGTGGTGGTCAAGGAGGACCGGCCCGAGATTCGCGGCATGATCTTCACGGTCAACCACCTCGTGAAGGTCGAGGAGGTCGAGTAATGACGATCAAGGTCCATCACCTGCGTCCAGCGCCTGGTGCCAAGACCGCGAAGACCCGTGTGGGTCGCGGTGAGGGCTCCAAGGGCAAGACCGCCGGTCGCGGTACCAAGGGTTCGAAGGCCCGGAAGAACATCTCGGCGGCGTTCGAGGGTGGGCAGATGCCCATCCACATGCGCCTGCCGAAGCTGAAGGGCTTCAAGAACAAGTTCAAGGTGGTCTTCCAGGTCGTCAACCTGGACCGCCTGGCCGAGCTGTTCCCCAACGGTGGCCAGATCGGCCCGACCGAACTGGTCGAGGCCGGCGCGGTCCGCAAGGGGCAGCCGGTGAAGGTCCTCGGCACCGGGGATCTTGGTGGGGTGGCGCTTCAGGTGTCGGCGCACGCGTTCAGCGCGTCGGCCAAGGAGAAGATCACGGCCGCCGGCGGCTCGGTCACCGAGCTGTAGAGCAGTTTTACCCATGGCGCCCGCCAGTTGATCCCAGCTGGCGGGCGCCATGGTCTACAACGGGCTTGTGCGCCCGGTAACATCGGATTCGGTTTATGTGGCCGGGCACATCTGCCCGGACCGGGATCGGGCTGTTAGAGTCCCTTCCCAGCCATGGATATCGGGCACTTGCCCGGAACCCACCCCGACCCGCCAGGGACGACCGGCGGCCCGCCTCGCGCAGGAGGAAGAAGTTGCTGTCCGCCTTTCTCAGTGCGTTCCGTACGCCTGACCTGCGCAAGAAGCTGCTGTTCACAGTCGGCATCATCGCGATCTATCGGCTCGGCGCCACGGTGCCCAGCCCGGGCGTCTCGTACGGCAACGTGCAGAAGTGCCTGGAGACCCTCGAAGGGTCCACCGGCGTACTGAACCTGCTCGACCTCTTCTCCGGCGGCGCGCTGCTGCAGCTGTCGATCTTCGCGCTGGGCATCATGCCCTACATCACCGCGTCGATCATCCTGCAGCTGCTGACGGTGGTCATCCCCCGGCTCGAGCAGCTCCGTAAGGAGGGCCAGGCCGGCCAGGCGAAGATCACCCAGTACACCCGCTACCTGACGCTGGGGCTGGGTGTCCTGCAGGCCTCGGCGTTCGTGGCGCTGGCCCGCTCCGGGCAGCTGTTCAACAACCAGTGCAACGAGGAGATCATCCCGACCGGCACCGGCGTCCCGGACTGGCTGACCCTGTCCATCCTGGTGATGACGATGACCGCCGGCACCGGCATGGTCATGTGGCTCGGCGAGCTGATCACCGACCGGGGTGTCGGAAACGGCATGTCGGTGCTGATCTTCACCTCCATCGCGGCCCGCCTGCCCAGCGAGGGCTGGCGGATCAAGGAGAGCCAGGGCTGGTGGAAGTTCATGCTCGTCATCGCGCTGGTGCTGGTGGTCATCACCGCGGTGACCTTCATCGAGCAGGCGCAGCGCCGCATCCCGGTGCAGTACGCCAAGCGCATGATCGGCCGGCGGATGTACGGCGGCACCTCGACCTACATTCCGCTCAAGGTCAACCAGGCGGGTGTGATCCCGGTCATCTTCGGTTCGTCGCTGCTCTACCTGCCGCAGCTGGCGTTGCAGTTCTTCGACCAGAATGACCCGGGCAAGACCCAGGCGTGGATCCAGAACAACCTGGTCGACCCGACCAGCCCGATCTACATCGTGGTCTACTTCCTGCTGATCATCTTCTTCACGTACTTCTACGTCTCGATCACGTTCAACCCGACCGAGGTCGCAGACAACATGAAGAAGTACGGCGGCTTCGTGCCGGGCATCCGCCCCGGCAAGCCGACCGCCGACTACCTGGACTTCATCCTCAGTCGCATCACCCTGCCGGGTGCGCTGTACCTCGCGATCATCTCGATCCTGCCGAACTTCTTCTTCATCTGGCTGGACCGGCAGCAGTACCTCAACTTCCCGTTCGGCGGTACCGCAGTGCTGATCATGGTCGGCGTGGCTCTGGAGACGAGCAAGCAGATCGAGAGCCAACTGATGCAGCGGAACTACGAAGGGTTCCTGCGGTAGATGAGACTGGTTCTGGTTGGCCCGCCGGGTGCGGGCAAGGGCACACAGGCGGAGTTCATCGCCGCGCATCTGTCCGTGCCGAAGATCTCGACCGGCGACATCTTCCGGGCCAACGTGTCCCAGGGCACCCCGCTCGGCGTCGAGGCCAAGCGATACATGGACGCCGGCAAGCTCGTCCCGGACGAGGTCACCATCAACATGGTGCGGGACCGGCTCGCTGAGCCGGACGCCGCCGAGGGTTTCCTGCTCGACGGTTTCCCGCGCACCACCCCGCAGGCCGCCGCACTGGACAAGCTCCTCGCGGATCTCGGAACCGCGCTGGACATCGTGCTCGAACTGGTCGTCGACGACGACGAGGTGATCCGCCGGCTCTCCGGCCGGCGTACCTGCCGGGGCTGCGGCAAGATCTGGCATGTCGAGTTCGACCCGACCAGCCGGGAGGGCATCTGCGACCGGTGTGGCGCGGAGCTGTTCCAGCGGGACGACGACAAGCCGGAAACCATCGCCGCCCGGCTGCGGGAGTACGCCGAGAAGACCTCGCCGTTGGTGGACTACTACGGCGCACAGAGCAAGCTGGTCGGCATCGACGCCACCGGCCCGGTGGAGGACGTCACGGTCCGCGCCATCGACGCCCTCCGCTCGTACGGGGGCTGAGGTCGCCCGGCGGTCGGCCGGATAGAGTGCGAACAGCGGGGTACGCGGGTCGTACCCCGCTGTTTGGGCAACGAAAGGTAGCACCTCCATGCGTCGTCCCCAGCTGGACATCCAGCTGAAGACTCCTGAGCAGATCGAGAAGATGCGGGCTGCCGGCCTCGTGGTCGCGGAGGCGCTTCGCCGGATGCGGGAGGCGGTGGCCCCCGGGGTGAGCACCGCCGATCTGGACGAGATCGCCGAGACGACGATCCGCGCTGCGGGAGCCGTCCCGTCGTTCAAGGGCTACCACGGGTTTCCGGCGTCGATCTGTTCCTCGGTCAACGAGCAGATCGTGCACGCCATCCCGTCGCCGAAGCAGGTACTCGCAGACGGCGACCTGATCTCGATCGACTGCGGTGCGGTGCTCGACGGGTGGCACGGCGACGCGGCGATCACGGTCGGTGTGGGCGAGGTCGATCCGGCGCTGCTGCGGATGGCCGAGGTCGCCGAGGACGCGATGTGGGCCGGGATCGCTGCGGCCGCTCGCGGCGCCGCCAGCGGCAAGGGCCGACTGACCGACATCTCGCACGCGGTGGAACGCGCGATCCGCAAGGCGGGGCGTTACGGCATCGTCGACGGCTACGGCGGCCACGGCATCGGCACCGAGATGCATCAGGACCCGCACGTGCTCAACCACGGGCGGCCGGGCAAGGGGCCACGGTTGGTGCCGGGGCTGGCGCTTGCCATCGAGCCGATGATCACCATGGGTTCGCCGCGTACGGCGGAACTCGACGACGGATGGACCGTCGTCACCCGCGACGGCTCGCGTGCCGCGCACGTCGAGCACAGCATGGCCCTGCTGCCCGACGGTGTGTGGGTGCTGACCGCGTACGACGGCGGCCGGGCCCGCCTGGGCGACCTGGTCACCGCTCGCCAGCCGAGCGTCACGCGGACCGCGTAACGCGGGCATCTGCGGCGACTGCCGACGCCTGCGTCACCGAGACGGCCGACACGGCGGTACTGGCAGCCTGGTGGCATGCTTGCCGGCATGGACGAGCGGGACGCCATGCGGGCAGCGGACGCCGACCGGCAGGCCATCGCCGACCGCCTCCGGGTCGCTCTCGACGAGGGCCGACTCGACCTGCACGAGTACGACGACCGGTTGCAGCGGGCCTATGCCGCCCGCACGTACGCCGAGCTCGATGCTCTCGTCGGTGACCTGCCGGCGTCCGGCGGTGCGGTGCTGCCGACGTCTCGGCAGCCGGGCGTCCCGGTGCCGGCCGAGGCCGGACGCGGACTCACCGCGCGCTGGCTGGCCGAGGTCTGGGAACCCTGGCTGAAGGTGGTCGGGATCGTGGTGGCGATCTGGGCCGTCACTTCGCTGGCGGCCGGTGAACCGCTCTACTTCTGGCCAGGCTGGGTTGCGGGGCCGTGGGGAGCGGTGGTGCTGGTGCGTACCGTCACCGGGCTGGCCAGCGGTGAGCCTGCGCGGTGGGCGGCCGAGCGGGAGCGCCGCCGGCAGCGGCGCGCCGAGAAGCGGGCGCTCAAGCGCGAGCGTAAGGCCCTCAGTCAGGAGCAGCCGGCCGCCATCGGGCCCGCCGGCTCCGGCGGAGCGGCGGCTGACGGAGGCACCGAGGCCCGACCGGTGGCGGCCGACGACGGGATCGAAGCGGCTCCCGGTAGCGTGACGGACACCGGGCCCGGCGAGGCTACCGAGGCCCCGGTGGGCGAGCCGACGCGGCGGCCCGACCGGGGCGATGCGGGCTGAATGTCCCGTTTCCTGGACCTGGTCGAGCCCAGGTGGCCGGTCGGTTTGGCGACGACGTGCAGGCGGGCGTACACTTTCTGATCGGCGCACAGCGTCCACTCCGCCATGCCCACCAGCGCTTCGGTGGGACGCGGAGCCGCGGCTGGCGCGGGAAGCCTGATCTTGGTCAAGCACCCGTGTAAGACGTTGTGGGCCGTCCGGAGCAACCGACGTCAGGACAGCGGAGGACATGCCGAAAAAAGACGGAGCCATCGAGATCGAAGGTCGGGTCATCGAGCCCCTGCCGAACGCTATGTTCCGGGTGGAGCTCGCCAACGGCCACAAGGTGCTGGCTCACATCAGCGGCAAGATGCGGCAGCACTACATCCGCATCCTGCCGGAGGATCGGGTCGTCGTCGAGCTATCGCCGTACGACCTGACCCGCGGGCGCATCGTCTACCGCTACAAGTAAGCCTGACGGCGGCCGGGAAACGTCCCGTGTCCGTCTTCGACGTCCGGTGTCGCGCCTCGCGACGCCGGGCCAGATGGGAAGTAAGGCAACCGTGAAGGTCAAGCCGAGCGTCAAGAGGATCTGCAACAAGTGCCGGGTGATCCGCCGGCACGGCCGGGTCATGGTCATCTGCACCGACCCGCGCCACAAGCAGCGCCAGGGCTGAACAGCCCACACATCACACATGCTCGTCCCAGCCGCGAGCGGTGCGCAGCGCGTACTCAATCGTGGTTGACCCCCGGTCGAAGGCCGGGGCCCGCTCGGGCAGCGACCGATCCCGGTCGCCGGCGCCATCGGCGTCGGAAGGACAGGGACGGCCGGTAGCGGGGTGGGACGGGTCCACACCTTCGCCAGCACACCACGAGGAGTACGCCCGCACATGGCACGTCTAGTCGGCGTCGACCTTCCCCGCGAGAAGCGGATGGAGATCGCGCTCACCTACATCTTCGGCGTGGGCCGCACCCGCGCCCTGGAGACGCTCAGCGCCACCGGCATCTCGCCGGACAAGCGCGTCCGGGACCTCACGGACGAGGAGCTGGTCCAGCTCCGCAACCACATCGAGGCCAACTACAAGGTTGAAGGCGACCTGCGCCGCGAGGTCGCCGCTGACATCCGCCGCAAGGTCGAGATCGGCTGCTACGCCGGCATCCGGCACCGCCGGGGCCTGCCCGTGCGTGGCCAGCGGACCAAGACCAACGCGCGGACCCGCAAGGGCCCGAAGCGGACCGTCGCCGGCAAGAAGAAGCCTGGCAAGAAGTAGTAGTTCTTAAACCGGAATTCTGGTCGTTCTCCGCCGAGGCCGGCCGGGCTCCAACTGGAACCGGTGTCCACGGAATCAGCGGGGCGGAAGACCGGAAGCCGATCGAGAACCGAAACAGGAGCGCACAAGACTTATGCCACCGAAGGCTCGTGCCGGAGCCGCTGTCAAAAAGGTCCGGCGCAAGGAACGTAAGAACGTCGCCCACGGGCAGGCGCACATCAAGAGCACCTTCAACAACACCATCGTCTCGATCACCGATCCGACTGGTGCCGTCATCTCCTGGGCCTCGTCCGGCCAGGTGGGCTTCAAGGGCTCCCGCAAGTCGACTCCGTTCGCCGCGCAGCTGGCCGCCGAGGCCGCCGCGCGCCGGGCCATGGAGCACGGCATGCGCAAGGTCGACGTGTTCGTCAAGGGCCCCGGCTCCGGCCGGGAGACCGCCATCCGTTCGCTGCAGGCCGTGGGCCTTGAGGTCGGGCAGATTTCCGACGTCACCCCGCAGCCGCACAACGGGTGCCGTCCGCCGAAGCGTCGTCGGGTCTGAGAGGTAGAGAGAGATGGCTCGTTACACCGGTGCCGACTGCCGCCGTTGCCGGCGGGAGAAGATGAAGCTGTTCCTCAAGGGCAGCAAGTGCGATGGTCCGAAGTGCCCGTTCGAGTCCCGGCCGTTCCCGCCCGGGCAGCACGGCCGCGGCCGCACGAAGGAGACGGAGTACCTGCTCCAGCTCCGTGAGAAGCAGAAGGCCCGCCGCGTCTACGGCGTGCTGGAGAAGCAGTTCCGCGGCTACTACGAGGAAGCCGTGAGCAAGAAGGCCAAGACGGGCGAGGTGCTGCTGCAGATCCTCGAGTCGCGGCTGGACAACGTGGTCTACCGGTCCGGCTACGCCAAGTCCCGGGACATGGCTCGTCAGCTGGTCAAGCACGGTCACTTCACGGTGAACGGCAAGAAGGTCGACATCCCGTCGTACCGCGTCAAGGAGCACGACATCATCGAGGTTCGGGTCAAGAGCAAGGAGCTCACCCCGTTCATCGTGGCCCAGGCCGAGGCCGGCTCCAAGACCGTTCCGGCGTGGCTGGAGGCGATCCCCAGCCAGATGAAGATCCTGGTGCACTCGCTCCCGGCCCGACAGGTGATCGACACCCAGGTCCAGGAGCAGCTGATCGTCGAGCTCTACTCCAAGTAGGGCTCGTTGCGGTGGCCCGCCCGGCAGGGCGGGCCACCGGAACAGTTTGTGTCGTGGGCGTCATATGGCGGGCGCCCCGGAAGAGAAGAGAAAACATGCTCATCAGCCAGCGACCGACCCTCTCCGAGGAGTCGATCAACGAGACCCGGTCCCGGTTCACCATCGAGCCGCTGGAGCCGGGCTTCGGCTACACCCTGGGCAACTCGCTGCGGCGTACGCTGCTGTCGTCCATCCCGGGTGCGGCCGTCACCTCGATCAAGATCGACGGTGTGCTGCACGAGTTCACCACGATCCCCGGGGTCAAGGAGGACGTGGTCGAGCTCGTCATGAACATCAAGGAGCTCTGCGTCAGCTCCGAGCACGACGAGCCGGTCAGCATGTACCTGCGTAAGCAGGGCCCGGGCGACGTGACCGCCGGCGACATCCAGCCTCCGGCCGGTGTCTCGGTGCACAACCCGGACCTGAAGCTGGCCACCCTCAACGGCAAGGGCCGGCTCGACATGGAGTTGACCGTCGAGCGGGGTCGTGGTTACGTCACGGCGGCGCAGAACAAGCAGGCGGGTGCGGAGATCGGCCGGATCCCGGTCGACTCGATCTACTCCCCGGTGCTCAAGGTGACCTACCGCGTCGAGGCGACCCGGGTCGAGCAGCGGACGGACTTCGACCGGCTGATCATCGACGTCGAGACCAAGCCGTCCATGGGGCCCCGCACCGCACTGGCCTCGGCCGGTTCGACGCTTGTGGAGCTGTTCGGGCTGGCCCGCGAGCTGGACGAGACCGCCGAGGGCATCGACATCGGCCCGTCCCCGCAGGACGCGCAGCTGGCGGCGGACCTGGCCCTGCCGATCGAGGAGCTGGACCTGACCGTCCGCTCCTACAACTGCCTCAAGCGCGAGGGCATCAACTCCGTTGGTGAGCTCATCGGGCGTACCGAGGCCGACCTCCTCGACATCCGCAACTTCGGTCAGAAGTCGATCGACGAGGTCAAGATGAAGCTCGCCGGGATGGGTCTCGGGCTGAAGGACTCGGCTCCGAACTTCGACCCGGCGCACGTCGTGGACGCCTTCGGCGAGGCCGACTACGACACCGACGACTACCGCGAGACCGAGCAGCTCTAGTCCGCGCTGCCGCCACACCTGAGGAGCACCAAGCATGCCCACGCCCACCAAGGGCCCCCGCCTCGGCGGCAGCCCCGCGCACGAGCGGCTGATGCTGGCCAACCTGGCCACCGCGCTGTTCCAGCACGGCAAGATCCAGACCACCGAGACCAAGGCTCGGCGGCTGCGTCCGCTCGCCGAGCAGCTGATCACCAAGGCCAAGCGGGGCGACCTCGCGTCGCGTCGGCGGGTGCTGACCGTGGTCAAGGACAAGGACGTGGTCTACGCCCTGTTCGACCAGATCGCGCCGCGGTACGCCAACCGCAGCGGTGGCTACACCCGGATCGTGAAGACCGGTCCGCGCAAGGGTGACGCCGCGCCGATGGCGATCATCGAACTGGTCGAGGAGCTTCAGGTCGCCGAGCCGAAGGCGAACAAGAAGACCGCCGGCCGCAAGGCCGCCCAGCAGGACAAGGTCGAGGCGCTGGCGCCGGCCGAGGAGGCCCCCGCGTCGCAGCCGACCGACCAGGACGCCGAGCCGCCGCAGTCGGCTTCCGGTGACACCGCCGCTGCCCGCGAGGACAGCGACCTGGCCACCGAGGAAGGCAAGGCCTGATCCAGGCCGTCGTCGGGCCCGGCACCCCACGGGGTGCCGGGCCCGACCCGTTGAGGGTCTCGCGAAGTCCTCAGCCGCTGCCTGGGCCCGCCGCAGGCCGGCCCGGGACTTCGCCACAGGGCCTTGGGAGGTACGACGTGGAGGAGCGCACCCGGCTGCGGCTGGATGTCGCGTACGACGGCACGGCCTTCTCCGGCTGGGCCGCCCAGCCGCAGCGGCGCACGGTCGCGGGCGTGCTGGTCGAGACGCTGGACCTGGTGCTCGGCACCGGCGTCGCGGCCGGACTGACCGTCGCTGGCCGCACCGACGCGGGGGTGCATGCCAGCGGGCAGGTCTGCCACCTGGATCTGCCCGTCGACGTCTGGCGGGCACACGAAGGGCGGCTGCTGCGCCGGCTGGCCCGGCTGCTCCCGACCGATCTGCGGGTGCGGGCGATGCGTGAGGTGCCGGCCACCTTCGATGCCCGCTTCTCGGCGACCTTCCGCCGCTACGAGTATCGGGTGACCGACGCGCCGTGGGGGTGCGACCCGCTGCGCCGGCACGAGATCCTGGCCTGGCCGCGGGTACTCGACCTCGACCGGCTCACCGCCGCGGCGGCCGGACTGGTGGGGGAGCACGACTTCGCCGCGTACTGCCGGCGCAAGGAGAACGCCACCACGCTGCGGGAGGTGACCAGGCTGGACTGGCGGCGGGACGCCGACGGGATCCTGGTCGCCACTGTGCAGGCCGACGCGTTCTGTCAGGCGATGGTCCGTAGCCTGGTCGGCGCCATGCTGGTCGCCGGGGACGGTCGCCGACCGGTGCGGTGGCCAGCCGACCTGCTGGCCCGTCGGGAGCGGGCCAGCGAGGTGACCGTGGCGCCGGCGCACGGGCTGACCCTGGTGGCGGTCGGCTACCCGGACGATCCCGCCGAGTACGCGCGCCGGGCCGAGGCGACCCGCCGGCTACGGGTTTCCGCCGACAGTTGAACGGCGGGCCCTTCCGCCGATGCCGGTTGGTCAGTCCTCGGTGGATTCGTCCTGGTTGCCGGTGTCGTCGGTGGGGCCCTCGGTCGGCTGGCTGGCCGTTCCGCCTTCGGCACGCCGCTCCAGCACGCCCTGGTTGAGATGCTGTTCGAGCATGTCGAAGAGGATCTCGCGGACTGTGGTGTCACCGGAGCGGATGGTGGCGCCGTCGGTGCGGGCGACCACTGCGTAGGCGATGTAGTGGCCGCGTACCTGCCAGCCGACCCGCGCCGGTGCGGTGGCGATGACCTCCGTGCCGTCTCCCGCCGACATGCCGCGGAAGCGGCCCTGCCGCTCGTCGAGCAGTTGGCGGATCCGGTCCCGGGCCCGCTCGGCGCTGGACCGGTCGGTGAGGTTGAACAGTCCCGTGGTGACCAGGTGGTCGCCGTCCGGTGCGCGCAGGGTCGCCCGGACGACCTGGTTGCAGCCGAGCCGTACCAGTAGTTCTGAGACCTCCCCGGTGGCGGCTACCGCGCAACTGGCGCTGGACTGGGTGCGTAGCACCTCGTAGCCGGTCTCGCCGTCGCCAACGGCGAGGGTACTGGCGGGGAAGACCTCGCGGGCGGTGAGCGGTGCCTGGTCGGTGTCCCGGGAGTCGAGGTCGCTGGCCTCGGCGGGCACCGTGTCGCGGGTGGTGTCCGGTGCGGCGCTGGGCCCGGCCTGCTGACCGATCAGGGTCCGACCGTCCAACAGGGTGGCGGCGGTGAGACCGCAGAGGGCGAGCAGTACCAGCGCCGCGGCACCGCCGACCAGCACCTGCCAGGTGCGACCGCCACCTCGGCGGGGCGGCGGCGCGACGGTCGTCGTACCCGGCTCCGGCGGTGCCGCCGCCACGCCGACCGGTGCCGGTTCGTCGGGCGGGGCCGGTGCCGGGCCGTACCGTGGTGCTGGCTCCTGCTGGGTGGCGGGGAACGCCCCGCGCGGCGGCGCCGACGACGGCAGCATGATCTGGTTCGGACGGGCCAGCGACGGGGTGGGGAAGCGCGACGGGGACGGCCCGGCCGGGGGCGGCGGGCCGGGGCGGGGCGAACTGCCCTCGGGTTCGTCGTCCCGGAACGGGACGTATGCGTCCTCATCGGAGTCGTACCGATACACCATGTCGTCCAGAGTAGGGATGTTTATCCCTTTAGTGGTTATTTTGCGGAAACGCGGCGGATCGACGTGTCGGATCCCCTGCCGCAGCCGCACGGTCGGCCCGATCCGCCTCGGTGCGAGAATGGCCCGCGTGACCGGGGACCACTACTTCACCGCCGAACCGGACGCGCCCGCCCGGGCGCGCGAGGTGCAGTTCACCGTCGCCGGGCGCGACTACACCCTGGTCTCGGCGTCCGGGGTCTTCTCAGCCAGCCGCCTGGACCCCGGCACCGCCGTGTTGCTGCGTAAGGCGGAGCCGCCGGACGCCACGACCACCGGGGCCCTGCTCGACCTCGGCTGCGGGTTCGGCCCGATCGCCTGCGTGCTCGCCACCGTCGCCCCCATGACCACCACCTGGGCGGTGGACGTGAACGAGCGGGCCCGTGACCTGACCGCCGAGAACGCCGCCCGGCTCGGGCTGTCCGGCCGGCTGCGGGTGACGGCCCCCGAGGAGGTACCCGCCGACCTGCGCTTCGCGCAGATCTGGTCCAACCCGCCGATCCGGGTCGGCAAGGACGAACTGCACCAGCTGCTGCTGCGGTGGCTGCCCCGGCTCGCTCCGGACGGCGTCGCCTGGCTCGTGGTGGCCCGCCACCTCGGCGGTGACTCGTTGCAGGGTTGGCTTACCGAGCAGGGTTGGCGGGTGACCCGACACGCCAGCCAGAAGGGGTTCCGGGTGTTGCGCGTCGCCCACTGACCGGGTAATCGGTTGGCCCGCCGGCCCGGCTCGGGCAGGATGCCCGCGTGGGATACGTGGACGTGGCGGCGGTCGGGCATGTCCTGCCGGACGGGCGGCAACTCTTCGCCGACGTGTCGTTCCGGGTCGGTGAGGGTGCCAAGGTGGCGCTGGTCGGGCCGAACGGTGCGGGCAAGACGACGTTGCTGCGGATGGTCGCCGGTGACCTGCCGGTGCGTGCCGGCGCGATCGCGCGTACCGGTGGGCTGGGTGTCATGCGCCAGTTCATTGGCATGATCGGTGACGAGTCGACCCTCGCCGACCTGGCCCTGTCGCTCGCGCCGCCGCCGCTGCGCGACGCCGGGCACCGGCTGGCCGAGACCGAGGCGGCCATGCGCGACGCCGAGCTGCGCGGCAAGTACAGCACCGCCGCCGGCAAGGCTCAGCTGGCGTACGCCGACGCGTTGGCTGCCTGGGGAGAGACTGGCGGGTACGACGCCGAGGTGCTCTTCGACACCGTCGCCACCGTCGTCCTCGACCTGCCCTGGGAGACCGCTCGGCACCGTCCGGTCCGCACTCTCTCCGGTGGGCAGCAGAAGCGCTTCGCGCTGGAGTTGCTGCTGCGCGGCCCCGACGAGGTGCTGCTGCTCGACGAGCCGGACAACTTCCTCGACGTGCCCGGCAAGCGCTGGCTGGAGGCGCGGCTGCGGGAGTCGGCCAAGTCGGTGCTCTACGTCTCGCACGACCGGGAGCTGCTGGCGCACACCGCCGATCGGGTGGTCGCGGTGGAGGGCGGTAGCGCCTGGGTGCACCCGGGCGGCTTCGCCAGCTGGCACGCGGCGCGCATGGCGCGGCACGACCGTCTCGACGAGCAGCGGAAGCGGTGGGACGAGGAGCACCAGAAGCTGCGCGAGCTGATGCTGATGTACAAGCAGAAGGCGGCGTACAACTCCGGAATGGCCTCGCGTTACCAGGCGGCGCAGACCCGGTTGCGCAAGTTCGAGGAGGCCGGGCCGCCGCCCGTACCACCGAAGGAGCAGGACATCCGGATGCGGCTGGCCGGCGGGCGGACCGGCAAGCGTGCGCTGGTCTGCGAGCAGCTGGAGCTGGACGGCCTGACCTACCCCTTCGACCTGGAGCTGTGGTACGGCGACCGCCTCGCGGTACTCGGTGCCAACGGCACCGGCAAGTCGCACTTCCTGCGCCTGCTGGCCCGGGGCGGGACGGACCCGGACCCGGCGAACGGCCCGGTCGACGGTGCGGCGGCGCTCGCGCCGGTGGCGCACGACGGGATGGCCCGACTCGGTGCCCGGGTGCGTCCCGGTCACTTCTCCCAGACCCACGACCGACCCGAGTTGATGGCGCGGACGCTCGTGGAGATCCTCTGGCGGGGCGACGAGCACCGGGCCGGCATGGACCGGCACGCGGCCATGGCGGCGCTGTCCCGGTACGAGCTGGCGGGGCAGGGTGACCAGCGCTTCGGCACCCTCTCCGGCGGTCAGCAGGCCCGTTTCCTGGTGCTGCTGCTGGAGCTGTCCGGCGCGACGATGCTGCTGCTCGACGAGCCCACCGATAACCTCGACCTGGCGTCGGCCGAGGCGTTGGAGGTCGGGCTCACCGCGTTCTCCGGCACGGTGGTGGCGGTCACCCACGACCGCTGGTTCACCCGCACCTTCGACCGGTTCCTGCTGTTCCGTGGTGACGGCGAGGTGGTCGAGACCGACGAGCCGGTCTGGGACGTGGCCTGAGCGGTCTGCTCCCGCGGCCGGCCCTGCGACCACCCGACGGGGCGACATATGGTGATCTCGTGAGTGAGATGACCTATCGCCGGCTGGGCGACTCCGGGCTCGTGGTGTCCGTCGTGGGAATCGGCTGCAACAACTTCGGCCGCAAACTCGATCTCGACGGCACCCGCGCGGTGGTCGACGCGGCCCTCGACGCCGGGATCAACTTCTTCGACACCGCCGACATCTACGGCGAGCCGCACGGTGCCTCGGAGGCGCAACTCGGCGCGGCCCTCAAGGGGCGCCGGGACGACGTGGTGCTGGCGACCAAGTTCGGCATGTCGATGGCCGGCAGCAACGGACGGGACTTCGGGGTACGCGGCTCGCGGCGGTACGTGATCCGGGCGGTCGAGGCGTCGTTGCGTCGGCTGGACACCGACTATATCGATCTGTATCAGTTCCACGAGCCGGACCCGGGTACCCCGATCGACGAGACGTTGTCCGCCCTGGACGATCTGGTCCGCGCCGGCAAGGTGCGGTACCTCGGCAACTCCAACTTCGCCGGCTGGCAGATCGCCGACGCCGACTGGGCGGCGAAGACGCGGGGATTCAACCGGTTCGTCAGCGCGCAGAACCACTACAGCCTGCTCAACCGGGACGCCGAGATCGAGGTGCTGCCGGCCTGCGACCGGTTCGGGTTGGGCATGCTGCCGTTCTTCCCGTTGGCCAACGGGCTGCTCACCGGCAAGTACAAGCGGGGTGAGGCACCGCCCGCCGGCAGCCGGCTGGCGGGCGGCGGCCGGTACGCCCAGCGCCTCGCCGCCGCCGACTGGGACACCATCGAGGGAATCGAGGCGTACGCCGCGGAACGGGGTGTGCCGATGCTGCACGTGGCGATCGGCGGCCTGGCCGCCCAGCCGACCGTCACCTCGGTCATCGCCGGCGCCACCACACCGGAGCAGGTACGCGCCAACGCCGAAGCCGGCACCTGGCAACCCACCGAGCCCGACCTCAAAGCCCTCCGAGCAGTCCTCGACCGCTGACCCACCCACCCACCCACCCCTTGCGTTGATCATGAGGTTGGCGGCGTTCTTGATCTCCAGAACTGCCGCCAACCTCATGATCAACAGGGATGGTGAAGGGGCCCCGCCCGGCGCGGTGCCGGGCGGGGCCTTGGGCTTACAGCTTGCGGTTGGGGGGTAGGCGGGTGGGGTCGCCGCCTAGGCGGCCGGTGCCCTTGACGGACTCGCCGTCGTTGGCTCGTACGCCAGCCTTGCTGGCCGAGCCACCGAGCCGGACGATCATGGCATCGGCGTCCCGGATCAGCACGTCCCGGATCTCCGCCTCGCCGACCAACTCGGCGTCACCGGCCAGCGTCCGGAACGCGGTGAGCTGGTTGATCGCCCGCTTGTCGTTGCCCGCCGCCTCCGCCGTACGGGCGTTGGAGAGCCGCTTCGACAACTGGTTGTACGCCTTGTTGGTGAGCCGCCCCGTCGCCTTGAACCGGTCCAGCAGGTTCTGCATGTCCCGGAACGAGGTGGTGACGAAGAAGCGGACCGTCGTGCTGGTGGCGTTGCCCGCCTTGTCGGTCGCCGTGACGGTCAGCTCGTGCAGGCCCAGCGGCAGCTCGTACATCGCCTGGAGCGTGCCGCTGACGTAGGGCCGGTCGTTGAGCTGACCGACCACGGTCGCGATACCCGAGGTCGGGTCGACCGCCTGCCACGACACCCGGACATCCTGGCTGTCGCCGTAGAGCTGGCCGTCGGCGATGCCGGAGACCAACAGGGTCGGCTTCGTGCCGTCGATGCGTACCACCGCCGCCTTCAACGTCTCGGCATTGCCGGCGGTGTCGGTGGCCCGGTAGAGCAGCTCGTGGTCCCCGTCGCCACTGATCTCGATCGGCTCGGTGTACGGCGTCCAGTCGCCGCCGTCCAGTGACCACTCCAGCAGCGCCACCCCGGAACCGGCGTCGGTCGAGGTGAGCACCACCGGAATGGTGCCGTCGTGCCAGCCCTCGTCGTTCGCCGGGGCGAACGTCGCGGTGCTGACCGGCGCGGTGGCGTCGATGCGGACGGTGACCGCCTTCGTCTCCTCCACGTTGCCGGCCTCGTCGACGGAGCGGAACCGCAGCTCGTGCTCGCCGTCCCCGGTCACCGGCACCGGTTCGGTGTAGGTGGTCCAGGTGGTGGCGTCATCGAGTTGGTACTCGGTGCGAGCCACCCCGCTGCCGCCGTCGTTGTCGGCGGCGGTCAAGGTGACCGTCGCCGGGCCGGTGAGCCAACCCTCGACCGGGGTGCCGGACACCTCGGCCGTGGTGACCGGTGCGGTGTCGTCGTCCGGTCCGGCCTCGGTGGAGAACCGGAAGTAGTCGAACGACGCCGACTTCGAGGCGGTCTGGTTGCCACCGAGGGTGAACACGCCCACCTTCGGGGTCGCCCCCACGGCCGCGTTGGTCAGCTCGGTCAGGGCCGTCCAGGTGGTGCCGTCGGCCGAGTACGACCCGGTGAAGGTGTCACCGGTGCGGACCAGCCGCAGATACCACTCGGCCGAGGTCAGGTTCTCCGCACCCGGCTGTGGATCCTGGATCGTCCCGTCGATCTCGCTGCGCAGCTCGATCCGCCGGGACACCGGCTGGCCGGCCTGGTTGTCCACCACGAAGTCGAACTTCAGGTAGTTGTCGTCGTCGCCGTACACGATCAGACCGGCCTGCTGGTACTGCTCGTCCAGCAGACTGCCGTCGATTTTGGTCTCCATCGTCCAGTCGCCGCTCGGCGTGTTCTGGAGGATGAAGTTCGTCGGCCCGGTGTTGTTGGTGCCGTAGATGTCACCGTTGGGCACGTCGATGTGCAACGAGCCACCGCTGACCCGGTAGGCGCTCAGGTCCTCCCGGAGGATCGCGTTCCACCGGCACTTGTCCAGCGAGATGCCGGTGAACTCGTCGGACGGGTCGACCGGGCCGGCCGGCTCGTCCGGTATCACCTGGAACCAGTCGAACGCGGCCTCCACCACGGGCGCGTCGGTGCCGCCGTTGAGGGCGAACAGGCCGATCCGCGGGTTCTCGATGCCCGCCAGTGCGGCGGAGCGACCGACCGGGGTGAACGTCTGACCGTCGGCGGAGAGTGCGGCGGTCAGGCTGGTGCCGTCACTGCTCACCCGCAGGTAGACGGTGTCACCCGCCGGTGCGTCAGCGCTGTCGGCACCCTCGTTGCGCGGCGTGCCGGCATCCTCCCGGATGAACTCCACCCGCCGGCTGCCGTTGTAGAGCAGATCCAGCTTGGCGTAGTTGTCGTCGTCGCCGTAGACCAGCAGGCCGGCCTGCTGGTAGTTGGCCGTGACCGGGAGAGTCACCTTGGTGGTCGCCTGCCAGGCACCCGTCGGCGCGGGCTGGAGCACCAGGTTGGTGGCGTCGTTGCGGCTGCCGTAGAGGTCACCGACCCCGGTGGGAAGTCGCAGCGCGCCGTCGGAGACGGACAGGAGCTGGTTCTCCCGCACCACGCTGGTCCACCGGTCGCGGTTGAGCGTGTCGCCGTCGAAGTTGTCCGAACGTGCCCCGAGGCAGGACGTGTTCGGCGAGTCGATCCGGACCGGTACGGTCGCGTACGACCGGGCACCACGGCTGTCGGTCACCGTCAGGGTGGCGGTGAAGTTGCCGGGTGCGGCGTACGTGTGCTCGGCCTGGAGCGTGTCCGCCGTGCCGCCGTCACCGAAGTCCCACTCGTACGTCAGCGGAATGTCGCCCTCGGGGTCGGTGGCGGTGCCGCCGAACGCGATGGTGACCGGTGCGGTGCCGGTGGCCGGCGTGGCGGTCGCGGTGACCGCCGGCGGCGCGTTGTCGGTGACGCCCTTACCGACGAAGTCCGCCCAGTTGACGTTGAACAGCGACCCCGCGCCGCCCGCCGGGTCCTGGGCCACGAAGTACAGCGAACCGCTCGCCGCACCGGTCACCGGTGCGGTGACGTCGGTGTAGGTCTGCCAGTCGCCGGTACCCGGCACGGTCGCCGAGGCGACCACGGGCCCGTCGACCGCGCCGGCGCGGACCTCGATCACGCCGCCGCTGGTCGCCGAGGCGACCCGGAACCGGATCTCGTCGATCTCGGTCAGGTCGGCCGGTACGACCGACCACCAGTCGCCGTCCTCGATGGCGCCGATGTTCTGACCGCCGCCGGCGGTGTCGCCGGTGGTCTCGCGCATCACCCCGGGGTCACCGCCGCCGGTGCCGTCCTCGGCCCGGCCGGTCGCGGTGAAGTACTCGGCCTGCTTGCGCTTGGGCTGGAGAATCTCGATCGCCCGGCCGGTCAGCGGGTTGGCCCCACCGGTCCCGCCCTGGTCGGTGTAGGTCGCCTCGAACACGGTGAAGACGTCCGCCTCGGCGCCGTGGCCGGCGGCGAGCTGGGTCTGCACCGTGCCGGTGCAGCCGGTGTGCTGCTCCAGCGGGTGGGCGTGCTCGTCGTGACCGAGCAGCACCTGAAGCTGGACGTCGGCGCAGTCGATCTCCTCGTCCTCCGGGTCGGTCACCTTGATCGTGTACTTGACCTGGTCGCCCCAGTCGAAGAAGCCACCGTCCGGCGGGAACTCGATGGTCACGGTCGGCGCGGTGTTGCCCACCGTGATCGGCACGTTCGCCACCGCCGTACGACCCTTGGGGTTGGTGACGGTCAGCTGGGCGGTGTAGTTGCCCGCCTCGGCGTACGTGTGGGTGGGGTTGGCCTCGGTGGAGGTGCCACCGTCGCCGAACGTCCAGGCGTAGCCGAGCGTGCCCCCGTCGGGGTCGCGCGAGCCGGCGCTGGAGAAGGCCACGGTCAGTGGGGCCTGCCCCGAGGTGGGCTCGGCACTGGCCACCGCGATCGGCGCCCGGTCACCGGCGATGTAATCGATCCGGTAGACGCCGGAGTTGTCGTTGTTGCCGCCGAAGCCGCTGCCCCACTCGATCAGGTACATCGCACCGTCCGGACCGAACTCGAAGTCCATCGGGCGGATGAAGGACATCCCGGTGAGCAACTGGTTGATGTCGACCAGATCCTTGCCGTCCTCGGTGACCTGCATCGTGTACATCTTCGACTGGTTCCACTCGCCGAGCAGCGCCTTGCCGTCGTAGTACGCCGGCCACTTGCGGTTCGAGTCGAGGTCTGCGTCGTACCGGTAGACCGGGCCGCCCATCGGCGCGCCGCCGCCACCGATCTCCGGGTAGCGCGGGTCACCGCCGTAGCCGTAGTCGACGGTGGCCGGGATGGCCGGCGGGAGGTTGGTCAGGCCGGTGTTGTTGGGCGAGTTGTTCACCACGGCGGCGCAGTCGAACTTCGGTCCGCTCGGGCCGGAGGGGAACTGGTAGTCGTTGTACGCCTCGTTGGTCCCCGTGCAGTACGGCCAGCCGTAGTTGCCCGGTTCGGCGACGATGTTCCACTCCACCAGGCCCTCCGGGCCACGGTCCGGGTTGTCCGACGCGGCGTCCGGGCCGTAGTCGGCGACGTAGAGGGTGTCGGTGGCCGGGTCGATGCCGATCCGGAACGGGTTGCGGAAGCCCATCGCGTAGATCTCGGGGCGGGTCTGCTCCGTGCCCGGCGGGAAGAGGTTGCCCTCCGGGATGGTGTACGTCCCGTCGTCCTCCGGGTGGATCCGGATCACCTTGCCGCGCAGGTCGTTGGTGTTGCCGGAGGTGCGCTGCGCGTCGTAGTCGGCGCGCCCGGGCCGCTCGTCGATCGGCGTGTACGCGTCCGACGAGAACGGGTTGGTGTTGTCCCCGGTGGCCAGGTAGAGGTTGCCGGCGGAGTCGAACGTCATGGTGCCGCCGGCGTGGCAGCAGGTGTTGCGTTGGGTGTCGACCTGGAGCACGACCTGCTCGGTGGCCGCGTCGATCGAGTCACCGCTGACCGTGAACCGGGAGAGCACGTTGCGCGCCACCCCGTCGTTCGGGGCGTAGTAGAGGTAGACCCAGTTGTTGGTGGCGAAGTCCGGGTCGAGGCGGATGCCGATCAGGCCGTCCTCGTTGCCGGTGAAGACGTCGAGGTCGATGGCGGTGACCGTGTTGCCGGTGTCCGGCTTGACGATCTGCACCCGGCCGTCGCGTTCGATGTAGAAGACCCGGCCGTCGGGCGCGATGTCCAGCTCCATCGGGTTGCTGGTGTTGCTGTCCAGCGTCACCTTCTCGAAGCTGGCGGTCAGCGACGCCCCGCAGTCGGCACCCTCGATCCCGGCCGCGGTACGGATGCCGCCGAGCAAGTGGGTGCGGAACTCCGGTTCGGCGTACGACTCGTCGGTGTGGCCACCGCCGGTGTACCAGGCTCGGCCGCCGTCGTAGTCCTGACACCAGGCGATCGGGTGGTCGTGTCCCATGGCCCCGGACCCGGCGGAGTAGCTGGTCTCGTCGAGGGTGGCCAGCACGTGCACCGCGCCCCGCGGGTTGGTGCGGTAGTTGTACCACTCGTCGAACCGGGACCAGCGTTCCGGCAGGTGGGCGGTGGAGGGGTGAGCCGGATCCTCGACCTTGACGGTGGCCGTCTGGTTGGCCGGGTGGCTGTTGAAGTACGCCCCCACCAGTTCGCCGTACCAGGACCAGCTGTACTCGGTGTCGGACGCGGCGTGGATGCCGGCGTAGCCACCACCGGCCTGGATGTAGCGCTCGAACGCCGCCTGCTGGTCGGCCGTCAGCACGTCTCCCGTGGTGGAGAGCCAGATGACGGCCCGGTACTGGGCCAGGTTCGCGTCGGTGAAGGCGGCGCCGTCCTCGGTGGTGTCGACGGTGAAACCGTGCTCCGCGCCGAGTTCCTGGATGGCGGCGATGCCGGTGGGAATGGAGGCGTGGCGGAAGCCGGCGGTCTTGGAGAAGACCAGCACCGAGAAGTCGTCGGCTGCGGCCTCCGGAGCCGCTAAGGGCTTGGCCTGCTGGACGGAGGTGCTCTGCGCGACAGTCTTGGTGCTCGGCGCGGCCTGTGCGGCAGGGGCGCCGACGAGGCCGGTCGCGGCGAGGCCGAGCGTGAGAAGTGTGGCGGTGATGGGTACGCGGGCACGGGGTGGTCGGGGCACTCCGGTCTCCTCTGTCGTTACTCGACGTGGGTTGCGGGGGACGGCTCGCCGAAGACCGTCCCAAATGGAGCCAGTTCGGACACCTTGCCGATGGTGCCGTCCCAGCATTTATGTCGAGTCGTTGAACAAATTAGTTCCGTTGAAACGATTAATGGCAAGACTTCGATGGATAACGTTTCGGTAAATGGGGGTGACATTCCCGCACAGCCCGCCCAAACCACCACGAGCGCCGGCCCGCACCTCGGGCGAGGTGCGGGCCGGCATCGATGGATCGGCTAGCTCGACCAACTACCCAGGCGTGAGCCGGAAGTAGTCGAACGCGGCCGTTTTCGACGCGGTCTGGTTGGCACCCAGAGTGAACAGACCCACCCTCGGGTTGGTGCCGACCGCAGTGCTCGTCAACGTCCCCAGGGTCGTCCAACTCGTGCCGTCGGCCGAGTACGCGGCGGTGAAGGTGCTTCCGCTGCGCGACAGCCGCAGGTGCCAGATCCCCTGGGTCAGGCCGGTCGCCTGCGGCTGCGTACTCTGCACCGCCCCGCCGACCTCGCTGCGGAACTCGATCCGCCGCGAGACCGCCTGACCGGCCGCATTGTCCGTCACGTAGTCGAACTTGAGGTAGTTGTCGTCGTCGGCGTACACCAGCAGACCTGCCTGCTGGTACTGCTCATTGAGCAGGCTGCCGTCGACCCGGGTCTGCATCGTCCAGTTCCCGGCCGGGCTGTTCTGGAGGATGAAGTTCGTCGGCCCGGTGTTGCCGGTGCCGTAGATGTCACCGTTCGGCACGTCGATGCGCAGCGCGCCGTCGGTCACCCGGTAGCGGGTCGCATCCTCCCGCACGATGGCGTTCCACCGGCACTTCTCCAGGCTGCCGCCGGTGAACTCGTCCGACGGCGTGACGACGCTAGTGGTGACATCCGGGGTGATCCGGAACCAGTCGAACTGAGCGTTCACCACGGGTGCGGTGGTGCCGCCGTTGAGGGCGAAGAGACCGATCCGGGGGTTGGTGATCCCGGCCAGCGCGGCGGACCGGCCGACCGCGGTGAAGCTCTGCCCGTCGGTCGAGTAGGCGGCGGTCAGGTTCGTCCCGTCGCTGGTCAGTCGCAGATGGATGGTGTCACCGGTGGGAGCTGCGGTGGAGTCCGTGCTCTCGTTGCGCGGCGTCCCGGCGCTCTCCCTGATGAACTCCACCCGGCGGCTGCCCCCGTAGAGCAGGTCCAGCTTGGCGTAGTTGTCGTCGTCGCCGTAGATCAGCAGACCGGCCTGCTGATAGTCGGCCCGGGCCGCCAGGGTGACCCGGGTGGTCGCCTGCCAGGCCCCGCTGGGCGCGGGCTGGAGCACCAGGTTTGTGGCGTCGTTGCGGGTGCCGTACAGGTCACCCGCCGCGGTGGGTAGCCGCAGCGAACCGTCGGCGAGGGAGTACGACTCGGTCCCGCGCACCACGCCTGTCCACCGCTGACCATCCAGCGAGGTGCCGGTGAACTCGTCGGACCGCTGTGGTCCCGGCTCCGCCTGGCAGGGGTCGCCCGCCCCGTCGACCCGGATCGGCACGCTTGCCTGCCCTCGCGCGCCCCGGCTGTCGGTGACCGTCAGGGTGGCGGTGTAGCTGCCCGGCGCGGTGTACGTGTGGGTGGCGCTGAGCGTGTCCGCGCTCTCACCGTCGCCGAAGTCCCAGGCGTACGTCAGGGGGGTGTCCCCGTCCGGGTCGGACGCCGTACCGGTGAAGGTCACGTCCAGTGGGCCGGTCCCGCTGGTCGGGGTGGCCGTGGCGGCGACAGTCGGTGGGGCGTTGCCGCTCACCCCGGGGCCGACGAAGTCCATCCAGTTGACGTTGAACAGGGTGCCGGAGCCGCCGTTCGGGTCCCGGGCGACGAAGTACAACGCGCCCTCCGCCGCAGCGCCGTTGGGTATCTGAGCGGTGACGTCGGTGTACGTCTGCCACCCTCCGGTGCCGGCCACGGTGGCGGTGGTGACCAGCGGTCCGTTCGCGGCACCGGCGCGTACCTCGATCCGGCCGCCGGAGGTGGCCGAGGCGACCCGGAACTGGATCGAGGTGACGCCGATCAGGCTGGCCGGACTCACCGACCACCAGTCGCCGTCCTCGATGAATCCGATGTTCTGCCCGCCGCCGGCGGTGTCACCGGTGGTCTCCCGCTCCACGCCGGCGGTGCCGCCCCCGGTGGCGCCCGCCACTCGTCCGGTGGCGGAGTAGTACTCGGCCTCCTTACGTTTCGGCTGAAGGACCACAAGTGCCCGACCGGTCTGCGGCTCCGCCCCGTCGGCCCCGCCCTTGTCGGTGTAGGTCGCCTCCAGCACGGTGAAGACGTTCGCGTCCGCCCCGTGGCCGTCGGCGAGTTGCGTCTGCACCGTGCCGGTGCAGCCGGTGTGCCGTTCCAGCGGGTGGGCGTGCTCGTCGTGGCCGAGGAGGACCTGGAGTTCGACGTCGTCGCAGTCGATCGTCCCGTCCTCCGGATCGGTGACCTTGACGGTGTAGGCGACCTGGTCGCCCCAGGCGAAGAAGCCACCATCCGGCGGGAACTCGATGGTCACGCTCGGTGCCGTGTTGCCGACGGTGACCGGCACATTCGCCACCGCGCTCCGTCCCGCCGGGTTGGTCACCCGGAGTTGCGCCGTGTAGCTGCCGGACTCGGTGTACGTGTGAGTCGGGTTGGCCTGGGTGGAGGCGCCGCCGTCGCCGAACGTCCAGGCGTAGGTGAGCGCTCCGCCGTCGGGGTCGCGCGAGCCGGCACTGGAGAAGGTGACGGCGAGCGGTGGCGCTCCGGAGGTGGGGTTCGCCGAGGCGACCGCGATCGGGGCGCGGGCACCGGCGGTGTAGTCGATCCGGTAGACGCCGGAGTTGTCGTTGTTGCCGCCGAAGCCGCTGCCCCACTCGATCATGTACAGCGCGCCGTCGGGGCCGAACTCGAAGTCCATCGGCCGGACGAAGGTCATCTGGTCGAGGATCCGGTTGATGTCGACCAGGGACTTGCCGTCCCGGCTGACCTGCATGGTGTACATCCGCGACTGGTTCCACTCGCCGAACATGGCCTTGCCGTCGAAGTACGCAGGCCACTGGCGACGGGACGAGATCGTCGGGTCGTACCGGTAGACCGGTCCGGCCATGGGCGCTCCACCGCCGCCGATCTCCGGGTACCGGGCGTCACCGTTGTAGCCGTAGTCGACGGTGGCCGGGATGGCCGCAGGCAGGTTGGTCAGGCCGGTGTTGTTGGGGGAGTTGTTCACCGGCGCGGCGCAGTTGAACTTCGATCCGCTCGGGCCGGAGGGGAACTGGTAGTCGTTGTACGCCTGATTCGATCCGTGGCAGTAGGGCCAGCCGAAGTTGCCGGGACGGTCGACGATGTTCCACTCCACCAGGCCCGCCGGGCCCCGGTTCGAGTTCGCTGTGGTGGCGTCCGGGCCGTAATCGGCGACGTAGAGCACGTCGGTGACCGGGTCGATGCCCACCCGGAACGGGTTGCGCAGGCCCATCGCGTAGATCTCCGGCCGGGTTCGCGCGGTGCCCGGCGCGAAGAGGTTTCCGGCCGGGATGGTGTACGTGCCGTCGGCCTGCGGCCGGATCCGAAGCACCTTTCCACGTAGGTCGTTGGTGTTCCCGGCGGTACGCTGCGAGTCGTAGTCCGATCGGCCGGAGCGCTCGTCCAGCGGGCTGTAGCCGCTGGACTCGAAGGGGTTCGTGTTGTCCCCGGTGGCCAGGTACAGGTTGCCGGCCGAGTCGAAGACCATCGTCCCGCCCATGTGGCAGCAGGTGTTGCGCTGCGTGGGCACCTCCAGGACGACCCGCTCGCTCGACGGGTTGATCGTGTCCCCGGTGACGGTGAACCGGGACAGGTGGTTGCGGGAGCCGCCCGCGCTCGGGGCGTAGTAGAGCCAGACCCACCCGTTGCTGGCGAAGTTGGGGTCGAGTCGGATGCCCAGGAGGCCGTCCTCGTTACCGGCGAAGACGCTCAGCCGCAGTGCGGTGACCGTCTGGCCGGTGTCCGGCTTGATGATCTGCACCCGGCCGTCGCGTTCGATGTAGAAGACCCGGCCGTCCGGCGCGATGTCCAGTTCCATCGGGTTGCTGGTGTTGCTGTCCAGCGTCACCTTCTCGAAGCTGGCGGCTCGTCCGGCACCGCAATCGGCGTGCACCACCCCGGCCGCGGTCTGGATACCACCGAGCAGGTGCTGCCGGAATTCGGTGTTGGAGAATGACTCCTGGGTGTGCCCACCGCCGGTGTACCAGGACCGGCCACCGTCGAAGTTCTGGCACCAGGCGATCGGGTGGTCATGCCCCATCGCCCCGCTGCCCGGGCTGTAGCTGCGCTCGTCGAGCGAGGCCAGCACCTGCACCTGACGGGCGCGGGGGTTGGTGCGGAAGTTGTACCACTCGTCGTAACGGGACCACCGCTCCGGCAGGTGCCGGGTCGACTCGTGGGTGGTGTCCTCGACCTTCACCGTGGCCGTCTGGTTGGCCGGGTGGCTGTTGAAGTAGGCACCGACCAGTTGGCCGTACCAGGCCCAGTCGTACTCGGTGTCGGACGCGGCGTGCACGCCGACGTATCCACCGCCGGCCCGGATGTAGCGCTCGAAGGCCGCCTGCTGGCTGGCGTTGAGCACGTCACCGGTGGTCGACAACCAGACGACCGCCTTGAACCTGGCGAGGTTGGTGTCGGTGAAGGCGGCGCTGTCCTCGGTGGTGGTGACGGTGAACCCGTTCGCCGTGCCGAGTTGCTGGATCGCACTGATGCCGGCCGGGATCGAGTCGTGCCGGAATCCGGCGGTCTTGGAGAAGATCAGGACGGAGTACGGCTCCGCCTCCGCCGCGGCGACTGGGCTGGCGGCCCGGGCGGCGGCAGGGCCGGTGATCGGGGCCGGTGCGGCGGCCAGGACGAGTACAACGGCGAGTAGCGCCATGGTGACTGCGGCGAGCGGGGCTCGCCGCCGACTGGGTCGGGGCACGAAGATCTCCTCTGTCCGTGGGACGGTTCGGAGTGGACGGCGGTGGTCACTCCCGTCGGTCCGACCGCCCATACCTGACGAGCGAGGTCTGGGTGCCGACTAGCCGATCCGATCACTCAATTTGCGTTAGTGAATCTAGTTTCGAGCAAGGTGGACCCTTGTAACGTTTTGGTAACGGGGTCATTTTCTATTGGTGTGAGTCGCTGCATATCGGTGTCTTTTTCTGGCCGCCGTGCTGTTGCGAGTCGGTTCACCAGGCTGCGGCGAGTCGGTGTGACAGAGCAGCCCTCACCCCAGCCGGCCGCGCAGGACGGGCTTGGCGGAGCCGGCGAAACGACGTACGGTGACACCCAACGAACCCACGGGAGCCCGGTGTACCGGGCTGAGAGGGGGGCTGTGAGCCCCCGACCGTCGAACCTGATCCGGGTAATGCCGGCGCAGGGAGGAGAGTTGCCGTGCCGTCCCTGGGACGACTGCATCTGATCACCGACACCCGACCCGGGCGGGATCCGCTCGCCGTGCTTGCTGCCGTGCTGCCGGTGGCCCGTACCGAACTGGTGGTGCAGGTTCGGGTCGAGGACACCGCGACCGACCGGCAGACGTACGAGCTGACCCGCCGGGTGCTCGCCCTGTGCACGCCGTACGGGGTGCCCTGCCTGGTCAACGACCGGCTGCACGTGGCACTGGCCACCGGTGCCGCCGGCGGTCACGTCGGCGCCGACGACCTACCGGTGGCAGCGGCCCGGGAGGTGCTCGGCCCGGCGGCCGTGCTGGGTGCCACGGCGCGGGAACCGGCGACTGCGCTCTCGGCGGTCACCGCTGGGGCGAGCTACCTGGGCGTGGGGCCGTGCCGCGCCACCGCCACCAAGGACGGGCTGCCACCGCCGGTCGGTGCGGCCGGTGTCCGGGCGGTGGTCGAGGCGGTCGAGGTGCCGGTGATCGCCATCGGTGGGGTGACGGCGGCGGACGTGCCCGAGTTGCGGGCCGTCGGCGCGTACGGGGTGGCGGTGGTCGGTGCGCTCTCCGGTGCCACCGATCCCGCCCGCGCCGCCGCCGAGCTGGTTCGGGCGCTGACGTGTTGACCGGGCGCCCCGCCACCACCGGTGTGGTGCAGCAGCGCCGGCCCGATGTGGCCGTCGTGGGGGGCGGACCCATCGGGTGGGCGATCGCCTGGCGGTGCGCGACGCGCGGGTTGCGGGTGGTCGTACACGATCCGGCGCCCGGGTCGGGTGCCTCGCACGTGGCCGCCGGGATGCTGGCGCCGGTCGCCGAGGCGTACTTCGGCGAGCGGGAGCTGACCGCCCTGCTGACCGAGTCGGCCGGCCGCTGGCCCGGGTTCGCCGCCGAACTGACCGAGGCGACCGGCACGGACATCGGCTACCGGACCGAGGGCACCCTGATGGTCGGGCTGACCGCCGACGACCTCGCCGAGGCGCGTCGGCTCTGGGCGTACCAGCAGGGGTTGGGGTTGCCGGTGGCGCCGCTGCGCCCGTCGCAGCTGCGCGAGCGCGAGCCGGCGCTGGCGCCCCGGGTGCGCGGCGGCGCGCTCGCCGCCACCGACCATCAGGTCGACCCGCGCCGGCTGGTGCCGGCGCTGCGGCTGGCGGCGGAGCGGGCGGGAGCGGTGCTTGTCGCTGAGCCGGTGCGCCGGCTGTCCGACGTCAACGCCGGCGCGACGGTGGTCGCCGCCGGCTGCGGCAGCGCGGCGCTTACCGGCCTGCCGGTCCGTCCGGTGAAGGGACAGGTGCTGCGGCTGCGTGCGCCCGATGGCGGGCCGCCAGGCTTCCGGCACGTGATCCGGGGGTACGCCGACGGCGAGCACGTCTACCTGGTGCCGCGCGACAGTGGCGAGGTGGTCGTCGGCGCGACCGTCGAGGAGCGCTCCGACCTGGGTGTTTCCGCCGGAGCGGTGCTGCGGCTGCTACGGGCCGCCGTCGACCTGTTGCCCGAGATCGCCGAGTACGACCTGGTGGAGACGCTGGCGGGGCTGCGTCCGGGTACGCCGGACAACGCCCCGATCCTGGGCCCGTTGCCGGGGCACCCGGACGTCCTGGTCGCCACCGGTCACCACCGGCACGGGATCGTGCTGACCCCGGTCACCGCAGACCTGATCACCGATCTTGTCACCGGAGACGGCAGCTCCGACGCACTGCTGGTGCCGTTCCGGCCGGACCGGTTCGCCGACCTGCCCGACGTCGTGGGCGCAGCGGCCGTCAGCACTTTCCAGCACTCGACGGAGGTTGACTCGTGGAACTGACGGTGAACGGTGCCGGGCGCAGCCTGCCGGACGGGCTGACGGTGGCCGACCTGGTCCGCGACATCACCGGCCAGCAGCGCGGTGTCGCGGTGGCGGTCAACGGTGAGGTGGTGCCGCGTACCGGCTGGCCGGCGACGGTGCTGCGGGGCGGCGACCGGGTCGAGGTGCTCAGCGCCGCCCAGGGCGGGTGAGCCGGATGGACAACGAGTCGACCGGCTTCGAGCTGGGCGGTGTGCGGTTCAACTCCCGGCTGATCCTCGGTACCGGCAGGGCGGCCAACCTGCACGTGCTGGAGCAGGCGATCCGAGCGTCCGGCACCGAGCTGGTCACCCTGGCGCTGCGTCGGGTGGAGACGGTGCCGGGCGGCTCGGGCGGGCTGCTGGACCTGCTCGACCGATGTGGCGTGCGGCTGCTGCCCAACACCGCCGGCTGCTACACGGCGGGCGAGGCGGTCAAGGTGGCCCGGCTGGCCCGGGACGCGTTCGAGACCGACTGGGTCAAGCTGGAGGTGATCGGCGACGAGCGGACGCTGCTGCCCGACGGGGTGGAACTGCTGCGCGCCGCCGAGGAACTGGTCGACGACGGGTTCACCGTGCTGCCGTACACCTCCGACGACCCGGTGCTGGCGCGGCGGCTGGCCGACGTCGGTTGCGCGGCGGTGATGCCGGCCGGCGCGCCGATCGGCTCCGGCCTGGGGATCAACAATCCGCACCACATTCGACTCATCCGGCAGGACGTCGGCGTGCCGGTGATCCTGGACGCGGGGATCGGCACCGCCTCCGACGCGGCGCTGGCCATGGAGCTGGGCTGCGACGCGGTGCTGCTGGCCAGTGCGGTGACCCGGGCCGCGGACCCGGTGGCGATGGCCACCGCGATGCGGTACGCGATCGCCGCCGGCCGCCTCGCCCACGGCGCGGGCCGCATACCCCGCCGCTTCCACGCCCTCGCCTCCACCCCAGACGAAGGCCGCCCCCACCTGTGACCGCGCGGGCTGATTCCGTGGATCTTGGTGCGAGGCTGCCCCGCCAAGGGCGATTTCCGACCAAGATCCCGCCGATCTCCGGTGTCGTCGTGTTGACCGATCGGCGGGAGGCGCGGGGTGGGCTGGTTCGGGTGGTGGCGGCGGCCGTGGCCGGGGGAGTGCGCTGGGTGGTGTTGCGGGAGAAGGATCTGCCGCGCGTCGAGCGCCTCGCCCTCGCCGCCGAACTGCGGTCGATCCTGACCGAGGCCGGCGGAACTCTGATCGTCGCCGGCCCCGACCCGCTGCTGGCCAGCGATCCCGGCCGCTCGGTCACCGCCGACGAGTCCGGCTTCCGCACTTCGGCCGGTGCCACCGGAACGGGCCATCCTCCGATCGCACTGCATCTGCCGGCGGCTGGCCCGTACCCACCGCCCCCGGCCGACCTGGTCGGCCGCTCCTGCCATGACGCGGCGGAACTACGGCGCCTCACCACCGAGGACTACGTCACCCTCTCGCCGGTCTTCCCCACCCGGACCAAGCCGGGCTACGGCCCACCCCTGCTCCCCGCAGGGCTGGCCGGGCTGATCCGACAGAGCCCGGTGCCGGCCCTGGCCCTCGGCGGCATCGAGACCCCCGCACAGGTGCGCGCCTGCGTCCAGGCCGGAGCCTGCGGAGTTGCCGTCCTCGGCACCATCATGCGCGCCAACGACCCGACCGCCGCAGCCAGCACGCTTACCCAAGCCTTCGAACAGGCCAACCAACCCGAGCCGGCTGCCCCTGCCACGACACCACGACCCAGGATCCCGCAAGCCGGCACGTCCCGGCGGGGGATGACCACGACGGGACCGCAGCCGACCGTTCACCAGGCCCAGACGACCCAGAATTCCCCAAGCCGGCACGTTCCGGCGGCGCCGACCACGACGGGGCTGCGGCCGACCGTGCCCACGCAGGGATCAAGCCTGACCGCCCGGAGTGGGCACGGTCGGCCGCAGCCCCCAACCGCAACCACCCGAAGCAGAACCCCAGACCAAGAGGAAGTGCCGTGACCCCCACCACCGTGCTGACCGTCGCCGGTTCCGATTCCGGTGGTGGTGCCGGCATCCAGGCCGACCTGAAGGTCTTCGCCGCGCTCGGCGCGTACGGCACGAGCGTGCTGACGGCGGTCACCGCGCAGAACACCCGGGGCGTGGACGCGGTGCTGCCGCTGCCCCCGCAACTGGTCACCGATCAGCTCGACAGTGTGCTGTCGGACTTCGCGGTGCGGGCGGTCAAGACCGGGATGCTTGGCACTCCGGCCGTGGCGGCCGCGATCGCCGACGCGGCGGCGGCCGACCGGCTACCGCAACTGGTCGTGGATCCGGTGCTGGTGGCCACCAGCGGGCACCAGCTCGGCGTGGTGGAGGCGGTGGAGCGGTTGCTGCCGTACGCCCGGGTGGCCACACCGAACAGCGCGGAGGCCGCCGCCCTCACCGGGGCGGCCGTGACCGACGTGGCGGAGATGACCACGGCGGCGCGGGCCCTGGCGGCCGGCGGACCGGAGTGGGTGATCGTCACCGGCGGCGACGTGGACGGCGGTGCGGAGGCGGTGGACGTGCTGCACGGCCCGGATGGGACGACCGTGCTGCGCGCCCCGCGGGTGCCGACCCGGCACACCCACGGCACCGGTTGTTCGTTCTCGGCGGCCGTGACGGTGCGGCTGGCGCTGGGCGATCCGGTGCCGGCGGCGGTCAGGGCGGCCAAGGAGTACGTGACCCGCGCGCTGACCGGCGCGCGGGACTGGGAGCTGGGCGCGGGCCGTGGACCGATGGACCACTTCGGCTGGTCCGCCTGATCAGGGAGGCTGTCATGCAGGCACGACGCAAGGTGTACGTCGAGGGATCACGGCCGGACATCCGGGTGCCGTTCGCGGAGGTGGAACTGACCGGAGACAACCCACCGGTACGGCTCTACGACACCTCAGGCCCGGGCTCTGATCCGGAGGTCGGGCTGGCACCGTTGCGGGGACCGTGGATCGCCGAGCGGGCTGACGTGGCACCGGTACGCGGTGCCGGAACCCCACTGGCCGGTTCGGACGGCAAGCGGCCGACGCAGCTCGCGTACGCGCGTGCCGGTGTCGTCACGCCGGAGATGGAGTTCGTGGCGATCCGGGAGGGGCTGGCACCGGAGTTCGTCCGGGACGAGATCGCGACGGGGCGGGCCGTGCTGCCGCTCAACGTCAACCACCCGGAGTGTGAGCCGGCGATCATCGGCAAGGCGTTCCTGGTCAAGGTCAACGCGAACATCGGTACCTCGGCGGTGACCTCCTCGGTGGCCGAGGAGGTGGAGAAGCTGACCTGGGCCACCCGGTGGGGTGCGGACACGGTGATGGACCTGTCCACCGGCAAGCGGATCCACGAGACGCGCGAGGCGATCGTGCGCAATTCCCCGGTGCCGATCGGCACGGTGCCGATCTACCAGGCGCTGGAGAAGGTCGGCGGTGATCCGGTGAAGCTGAGCTGGGAGGTGTTCCGGGACACCGTGATCGAGCAGGCTGAGCAGGGCGTGGACTACATGACGGTGCACGCCGGGGTGCTGCTGCCGTACGTCCCGCTGGCGGTGGACCGGGTGACCGGCATCGTGTCGCGGGGTGGCTCGATCATGGCGGCCTGGTGCCTGGCGCACCATGAGGAGAACTTCCTCTACACCAACTTCCGGGAGCTGTGCGAGATCCTGGCCCGGTACGACGTGACGTTCTCCCTCGGTGACGGTCTGCGGCCCGGCTCGATCGCGGACGCCAACGACGAGGCACAGTTCGCTGAGCTGCGTACCCTCGGCGAGCTGACGAAGGTCGCCTGGGAGTACGACGTGCAGGTGATGATCGAGGGTCCCGGGCACGTGCCGATGCACAAGATCAAGGAGAATGTCGACCTTCAGCAGGAGTGGTGCCACGAAGCACCCTTCTACACGCTCGGTCCGCTGACCACCGACATCGCGCCCGCGTACGACCACATCACCTCGGCCATCGGGGCGGCGATGATCGGCATGTTCGGCACCGCGATGCTCTGTTACGTCACGCCGAAGGAGCACCTCGGGCTGCCGGACCGGGACGACGTGAAGGCCGGTGTGATCGCGTACAAGATCGCGGCGCACGCGGCCGACCTGGCGAAGGGACATCCGGGGGCGCAGGCCTGGGACGACGCGTTGTCGAAGGCGCGGTTCGAGTTCCGCTGGGAGGACCAGTTCAACCTCTCGCTGGACCCGGAGACCGCGCGCTCGTACCACGACGCGACGCTGCCCGCCGAGCCGGCGAAGACCGCACACTTCTGCTCGATGTGCGGGCCGAAGTTCTGCTCCATGAAGATCACGCAGGACCTGAAGGAGTACGCCGCCCGCGGCATGCAGGACAAGTCCGACGAGTTCGTCGCCTCCGGCGGACGGGTCTACCTGCCGCTGACCTGACCTGGCCTGCCGCTGGCCTGGCCTGGCCGGTCGGGGCGGAGGACGAGTATGCCTTCAGCGCCTCATGTCTGTGTGACGTAATCATGTCTCTCAGACATGAGGCGCTGAACCCTTATCGCTCCCTGACAGTTACCCACGGTGAAGGCGCGGTGGACGGTGGGCGGTGGGGTCGACGGATGCTGGTCAGCGGGCGGAGTCTCAACGTCGGTGGTGCCGCCCGGTCGACCGCAGGGAGCGGCGCGGTCCCTTCGGCGGCGTGGGCTCGTCGTCGTCCAGCGGCCGGCTGAGCCCGGCAACCCAGTCGACGTACTCCTCGTCCTGAGCCGGCAGCGGTTCGTCCTGCCCGGTCGCGGCGCTCTCTGCGGACCGGGGCCTGCCGCGTCGGAACAGCCCGCGTCGGCTCTTCTCCGCTTCGCTGTCCGGCTGGACGTCCTCGGCCCGGACGGCGGGCGGCTTCGTGAAGGCGGCCGTGAGGTCACGGGCGGTGGCGGCCGTCTCGATGGAGACCTCCGGGGTCTCGGGGAGAGCCGCCGTGATGCCGGGCGATTCGGGGGTGGCGGGCCCGGCCGGTGCGCGACCGAGGTCGGGCAGCGCGAGCCGCTGCCGAGGCCGAGGTGACGCCTCCGGCGACACCTCCACCGCCGATCGGCCTTTGGCATCATCCGCTGGGGCTGGGGCTGGGGCTGGGGCTGGGGCTGGGGCTGGGGCTGGGGCTGGGGCTGGGGCTGGGGCTGGGGCTGGGGCTGGGGCTGGGGCTGGG
>NZ_JBIAYZ010000010.1:77026-275032 GCF_042898635.1 Micromonospora sp. NPDC000442
GGGCTGGGGCTGGGGCTGGGGCTGGGGCTGGGGCTGGGGCTGGGGCTGGGGCTGGGGCTGGGGCTGGGGCTGGGGCTGGGGCTGGGGCTGGGGCTGGGGCTGGCTCGGCGGTCGGCGCGGTCGGCGCCGTCGCTGTCCTGGGCGACTGGTCCGCCGACGGGGTCGGTGGCCGGGGTGTGCGGGGTGTGCGGGCGCGGCGGGGCGTCGGAGTCTTGCCGGTGGGGGCAACCGGCGCCGCGGCCTCCGTCGTGGTCGGTGCCGTCCGGGGCAGGTCGCTGCCGTCGCCCACCGGCGCCGGATCGGTCGCAGCCTCGGAATGCCCGGCCGTCTCACGCGTCCCCGCCTCGCGATCCGGCTCTGCCTGCCGACCGCTCCGTTCGCCACCATGGGACCGTTCGCCGCTGCGGGTGCGATCGACGGCGTGGGTTCGGCTTCCGGCTTCGTCGGCACGCCCGGCACCGTCGTCCGCAGGGCCGGTACCGTCGGCCCGTTCGCCGTCGCCGATGCCTCCGCTGTCGTCGGAGCGCACACCGCCCCAGGGCTGCTCTCTGTTGCCGGTGCCGGTGGCCCGTGCAGCGTCCAGCGGTGTGGCGGCCGGCGGTGCGGCGGCCGGCGGTGTGGCGGCCGGCGGTGTGGCGGTGGGGGATGTGGCGGCTCGCGGTGCGGCGGCCGGTGGTGCGGCGATGGGAGGTGCGGCGGCCGGCGGTGCGGCGGCTGGGGGTGCGGTGACGGCGGCGGTGGCCTGGCCGCGGGTGTCCGCATCGTCGGCGGTCGGCGTGGTCGCGGTGGCGGACGGGTCGGTGTGCGCGATGGGCCAGTGCCAGTGTGGCGGTGAGCCGTCGAAGGCGGCGGCGCGGGGACCGTCGTCGGAGCGGATACCGCCGGTCGACCGGTCGGTCGCGGTGCCGCCGTCGACAACGACGACCGGGTGTGCCGGGGTGGCCGCCGCGTCGGCCGAGTCCCGGGCCGCCGCGGGTAGCGCGGGGGCCGCGGGCAACGGTTGGAGGATGGCGGTCGGCTCGATGGCCGTCCCGCTTGTGGGTGCGGCCCCGCTGGTGGGTGCCCGGTGGGCGGGCCGGCCGGTGACAGTCCAGGGCACCAGGGCTGCCGCGGCCGAACCGAGCGCGCCGACCACCACCGCGAGCAGCGCCGCGTAGTAGGGGGTCAACTGGTACCGATCGCCCGTGTCACCCGGGCCGGCGGCCAGGTAGGCGAACGCCACCAGCACCGGTCCGGCGACCCCGCTGGGCCCGCTGACAAGTGGCGGATGCCCGCGCCACCGGGCCGCCGCCGCGGTCGCCGCGCCGGCCAGCAGGGTCACCGTCGGCAGGATCAGCAGCGCCAGTTGCTGCGCGGTGCCGGCGGTGAGCCAGGCCGGCTCCAGGACGCCGAGGCGCACCGGGGCCAGTGGTCCGCTCGCCCCCAGCGACGGCAGCACGGACAGTAACGCGAGTAGCCAGACGGCTGCGGCCACCGCTGCCATGTTCCAGGCGAACGGCGGCCGGACCAGCACGGCCAGCGCGGCACCGGCACCGACCACCGCGCCGAGACCGGCACAGATGGCCACGGCCCAGACCGGATCGACCGAGATGAGCTCGGCGTTGCGGGCCGGCTGCATGCACAGTGGTGCCACGACCGTGGCGCCCAGCGCGGCGCTGCCCGCGACGGCCAGTTGCCGCGGGGTGCCGGTGAGCTGCCCGCCGTGACGGGCCAGCCGCTCGGTGAGCACGGCACCGATCACGGCGGCGTTCGTGGCGAACCAGCCGGCCCAGACGAGCTGGGCCGGCCACTGGTTGATGCTCGCGCCGGTGAAGCTTCCGGTTAGCCGGACGATGCCGAAGCCGAAGGCGAGGCCGAGCTGACCGGCACCGGCCAACAGGCTGACGCCGAACGCGGTGAGCAGTAGTCGGCTCGATGTCCGATGGGCCATGACCGGCACGTTACGGTCCGTCGCCACCGATCGCCACCGGCACGCCGTGGACGGACGTACGACCTGCTCGCGGCGGGTCTACTTGAGCTCGACCAGCCGGGCCAGGTATGTCGTGTCGCCGACGTTCGTGAGCATGTGCACCGCCCCCGGATCGCGGTAGACCACTCCGCCGGTCGGCTCGTCGGCGTCGATCCGCACACCGTCGACAGTTTGAATAAGGTTCTTCGCGCCTTGGACGGCCACCACGAGATAGGGGTGGTCGTGCCGGTGCAGCGGCTGACCTTCACCGGGCTCCAGCCGGATGTGCCAGACCCGAACCCGGTCGTTCTCGAAGACGATCTCCTGCCCCACCGGGCCGAGCACGGGCTCGGAGCCGGGCGTGGCAACGTCGGGTGGCGTCTCGGTCATCGGATTCCGTCCAGTCGGGGGAGCACCTCGGCGGCGATCAGTTCCAGGTGGTCCAGGTCGGTGAGGTCGATCAGGCGTAGATGCACCCGCGTGGCGCCGATCGCCGCGAACTCGCCGATCCGGTCGACCAGTTGCTGCGGTGAGCCGACCACCGGGTCCTCCGGCGGCAGGGCGCTCTTGACGTGCAGCGGCGCCGCTCGCCGTCGGGCCTCGCCGTCGGTACGCCCGATCGCCACCACGATGCCGGCGGAGAGCGTCAACGGCCGACGCCCGGTGCCGGCGCGGTCGACCCGCTGACCCGCCTCCTGGACCCGCTCGTACGCCTCGCGGGCCTGTTCGACGCTGGTGAAGGGGACGTTGAACTCGTCGGCGTACCGGGCGGCAAGCTCCGGGGTGCGCTTGGGGCCCCGCCCTCCGACGATCACCGGAGGGCCGGGGGTCTGCACCGGTTTGGGCAGCGCCGGACAATCGGTGAGCCGGTAGTGGTCACCGACGTAGGTGAAGGTCCCGCCGGACGGGGTGCCCCACAGGCCGGTGATCACTTCGAGCTGTTCGGCGAGGCGGTCGAAGCGCTCGCTGGTGCTCGGGAACGGAATGCCGTAGGAGACATGCTCCCGGGCGTACCAGCCGGCACCGATGCCCAGCTCGACCCGCCCGCCACTCATCTGGTCGACCTGGGCCACCATCACCGCCAGCGGGCCGGGTAGCCGGAACGTCGCCGAGGTGACCAGGGTGCCCAGCCGGATCCGGCTGGTTTCCCGGGCGAGCGCCGCCAGGGTCAGCCAGGCGTCGGTCGGGCCGGGTAGGGCTGGTTCGTCACCCATGGACTGGTAGTGATCGGCTCGGAGGAAGGCGTCGAAGCCGCCCTGCTCGGCGAGCCGGGCGAAGCGGAGCTGGTCGTCATAGGTGGCGCCCCGGTGCGGCTCCGTGAAAACGGCCACCCGCATGCTCATCGCGTCACCTCGCTGCGCTCGCTCATCGTCCCTCCGTACCGGCTCCCGCCGGCTGGTCGCGTTCCATCAGCAGTTCGTGCAGGTCGGCACTGACCTGGGCGACCTCGGCCAGATGCGCGTTGCGACCCAGGGTGCGCGGGCGGGGAATGGTCACCTCGACGACCTTGCGGACGCGGCCGGGGCGCGGGCTGAGCACCACCACCCGGTCGGCGAGCAGCACCGCCTCGTCGATGGAGTGGGTGACGAAGACGACCGTCGCGCCGTTGCGCATGTGCACCCGCTGGAGTTCGCCGGCGAGTTCCTCGCGGGTGAGCGCGTCGAGCGCGGAGAAGGGTTCGTCCATCAGCATGACCCGGGGGTCGCCGATCAGCGATCGGCACAGCGAGACCCGCTGCTGCATGCCACCGGACAGCTCGTGCGGCAGCCGCTTCTCGAAGCCGGACAGCCCGGCCACGTCGAGCAGGTCCCGGGCCCGGTCCCGGTGCGCGGCCCGCTTCCAGCCGAAGACCTCCACCGGCAGCAGGACGTTGTCCAGCACGGTGCGCCAGGGGAGCAGGGCCGGCCGCTGGAACAGCATGGCGATGTCCCGGCGCGGTCCGGTGACCGGCTTGCCGGCGACGGTGACCTCGCCGGAGGTGACCGGGATCAGACCGGAGATCAGCCGCAGCAGGGTGGACTTGCCACACCCGGAGCGGCCGAGTACCGCGACGAACTCACCGTCGGCGACGTCGAGGTCGATGCCCCGCAACGCCTCGACCCGACCAGCGCGGCCGTCGAAGGTGCGCGACACCTCGGAGAGTCGGATCATCGCCGACGGGCCTCCCCTGAGTGGAAAGTCAGGAACTGGCAAAGGCTATCGGCCTCGGTCCTGTATCGCACCGTCCGGGGTGGACATCACTTTGTATCCGTTCCGCAACCCGGTACGCCTGGCGTCGCAAAGGTGGGGTTCTCGTACGCTGTGCCCGCGAGAGTCCCCCTCGATACGCGGTGTCGGCTTCCATCCGGCTGCCGGTGCCGCCCCGACAACTCCCTTCCGGCGGCCCGACGCCCCGGTTGGAAAGGACAAGGTGCACTGATGAGAAGGCTGACCCGTACGGTCGCCGCGGCCACGATGGCCACCGCGCTCGCCCTGGTCTCCGCGTGTAGCAGCGGCTCGGACGACAGTGACGGCAACGACGTCGGCTCGTCCCTGGAGCAGGTGACGTACCTCACCTCGTTCGGCAACTTCGGGCGTGACTCCTACGCCTGGGTAGCCAAGGAGAAGGGCTACTTCAAGGACGCCGGTTTCGACGTCGAGATCAAGCCGGGGCAGGGCACCGGCGCCGTGATCCAGACGGTCGTCGGCGGTCAGGCGCACTTCGGCCCGATCGACCTGACCGGTGGGCTGCTCCAGCTCGGCAACGGTGACGCGAAGGACTTCGTCGCGGTGGCCGCCATCCAGCAGCGCACCATGGCGGCCATCGCCACTGTCGACGGCACGGGCATCACCACCCCGAAGGACCTGGAGGGCAAGACTCTCGCCGACACCCCTGGCTCGGTGGTCCGCAACCTCTTCCCGACGTACGCGCGCATGGCCGGCATCGACTACACCAAGGTGAAGTGGGTCAACGGTGAGGCGCAGACCCTGATGGGCACGCTGGCCTCCGGTTCCGTCGACGGAATCGGCCAGTTCGTGGTCGGCCAGCCGACCATCGAGGCAGTGACCAAGAAGAAGGCCGTTCTGCTGCCGTACAGCAACGTCATGCAGGACCTTTACGGCAACGTGCTGATCACCTCCAAGCAGTACGCCAGTGAGAAGCCGGAGCAGGTCAAGCGGTTCACCGAGGCGCTGCTCAAGGGCCTGGAGTACGCCCTGGCGAACCCGCAGGAGGCGGCTGAGATCCTGGCCAAGAACGCCGAGGCGGTCGTTCCCGCTGCTGCCGCTGCCGAGTTGCAGCTGATGGCCGGCTACGTCCGCTCCAGCAACTCCGGCACCGCACTGGGCACGCTGGACAGCGGCCGGGTCGCCAAGAGCATCGCGATCCTGCGTGGTGCCGGCGCTCTGAAGTCGGATCTCACCCCCGACCAGATCATCGACTTCAACCTGGCGCCGAAGGCCTGAGCCGCTCGGCACCGCGCGGAGTGCGCCGCACCGCATCGCCGGTGCGGCGTGCTCTGCTCCCCGCTCACGAAAATGCGCCGAACCGCAGGAGGATCCGATGACCGACGTCCGTCCACGGCAGCCGGAGGCGACGCTCACCCCCGAGCAGTCCCCGGCCGCACCGCGTGGCCGACGGTGGCGAATGGGTGACCTGCGCTCGGGTGCGACGGCCGCGTTGCTTCCGGTGGCCGGGCTGCTTGTCGCGCTCGGTCTCTGGTGGCTGGTGGCCCGGCTGGAACTGATCCATCCGGCCGCCCTGCCGCCGCCCGGTGACGTGCTCGCGGCATTCTCCGACCGGCCGGCCCGGCTGCTGGAGCACACCGTCGCCACCACCGGCGAGATCCTGATCGGCTTCGCGCTCTCCGCGGTGGCCGGGGTGCTGATCGGCCTGGCGCTGGCGGCCTCCCGGACCGTCGAGCGGATGTTCACCCCGCTGCTGGTGGCGGTCAACGCCGTTCCGAAGATCACCCTGGGCCCACTGCTGGTGGTGGCGCTCGGTTGGGGTCAGAAGCCGATCCTCACAATGGTCTTCCTGCTCTGCTTCTTCCCGATCGTGTTGTCCACCGCCACCGGCCTGACCACCACTCCGGCCGAACTGGCCGAACTGGTGCGGTCCTGGAACGCCTCCCGTTGGCAGGCGTTCCGCAAGGTCCGCTTCCCGGCCGCGCTACCGCAGATCTTCGTGGGCCTGAAGGTCGCCATGCCGCTGGCCGCGATCGGTGCCGTGATCGGTGAGTTCCAGGCCGGTGAGGGTGGTCTCGGCTACGTGATCCAGCAGTACGCCGGCATCGGCGACACCGCCACCGCGTGGGCCGCGATCATCCTCGTCGCCCTGGTCAGCATCCTGCTCTACGCCGCGCTGGTCCTCGTCGAGCGGCGCAGCCTGCCCTGGCTTCGGGAAACCACCTCCACCCGCTGACCACACCAGCCACCCAAGAGATCACCCACGGCTGACGGTCGGTCGTCACCTGCGAACAGGGGACGGACCGATCAGCTCGCCAGCCTCCACCGGCCGTTCCGGGCGATCAGGGTCGTCAGCGCCTGCGGCATCAGCCCGGAGTGGTTGTCCGGCGTCATCCGGATCGGACCGGACAGGCCGTCCATCTGAGACGTCTCCAGCACGTCGCGGAGGCGGTCCCGGTCGACCTCGCCGATGGGTCCGCCGGCTCGCAGCTCCGCGTCGGCGATCAGCTGGATCGCGTCCGCGGCGAACGAGGCGGAGCCGTGGTAGCCGCCGTACCGGGCGGTGTAGTCCTGGAACCACTGGCGGCGCGCGGCCTTCGCGGGGGTGGTCGCGATGACGTCGTCGATCACCATCGTCTGGGTGAAGACCAGGGTGGCCCGTTCCGCCGACCTGGCGGCCGAGCCGAGGAAGAGGTCGCCCGCGGCCGAGGCGTCCAGGAACAGGGCACCTGTGTAGTTGGCCCGCTTGACCGCGCTGGAGGCGAGCATCGCCTGCTCCGGCGGGGTCCAGATGACCAGAGCGTCGGGGTCGGCCGAGGCCAGTCGGCCGGCCTGCCCGTCCAACTCCGTGTCGGTGCCGCGGGCGGACGCCTCGGCCAGCACCTGGATGCCGACCTTGCCGAACTCGCGGCGCAGGGCCGTTGCGCCCTCCTGGCCGTAGGCGTCGTCGCTGCGCAGGAGGCCGACCGTGTCGATGTTGCGGCGGCGCAGTTCGACGGTGAGCGCCGCGGCGTTGTCGGCGGCGTTGGGAGCCAGTTTGAACATGTAGCGGCGTTCCGCGACCGGGTTCACCACGGCGCCGGCCGCCGCGAGCGCGATGGTCGGGATCCGGTTCTCATTGACCGTGCGCACCGCACCGACCGCGCATTCGTTGCAGCCACCCATGACGATGGCGGTGACCCGCTTGTCGTTGCTGAAGTCGACGATGTTCCGCAGTGACTCACTGGCGTCGGAACGGTTGTCCTTCAACAATAGTTCGACCGTACGGCCGTTGAGTGCGCCCGAGGCGTTCAACTGATCGCGCTTCAGTTCCAGGGCCTGCCGGTACGCCTCGCCGACTCCGGCCGCAGCGCCGGAGAGTTCCAGGTCGGCGGCGATCACAATCGGGCTCGTGTCCTGCTCCTCCCCGCCGAACTGACAGCCGGCGAGGGTGGTGGCGAGCAGGGTCGACACGAGCGCCGTGGCGGTCGCGGAGCGGAAGGGGGTCAACTCGGTCCTCCTGATGCGGCACGGGCGGGGCCCGGTCACCGGCGGCTCATCCGTCCTCTGTGGATAATGAGACGGCTCTGCCGTACCGTGTGCGCGAAGCCTGCAAAACCTTGCCAATGCCGGGCGCTGTGGTCAAGCGGGTCAGTGAGAACGTTTCGGGACGCCGATCCCACATGCTGGCGTAACCAAATGTTTTCAAATGCTCACTGTGGCGAGTCGTATGGCCACTCTGGAGTTACATGCCCTGTTCAGGGGCGCTGTGGAAATGTAGGTATTAGTTGACCGCATCACGGGTTGCATGCCGTCCGACCGTTTCCTGCCCTCCTGCGGCTTCCCAAACACGATCTCGTCTGATGAAATCGCGGCCGTGCCGCGCGTGGCGCCGGCCGTCGCTCCGCGTACGGGTCGGCGGTCCTGGCGGGAAGAAATCGACGGAGGCGATGTCGTGAGCACCGGACCGACGACCCTGCCCGCCCGTGGTGACGCCGCGCAGAAAAACAGCGGTTGGCTGCCCCGGCTGCGCGACGCGCGGATCCGGTCCAAGCTGGCGCTGATTCTGGTCGTTCCCGTGGCGGCGGTCATCGCGCTTGCCACGGTCCGCCTGGTCTCCGTCGGTGAGGGTGCCTACGACGCGAGTCAGTCCCGCGCACTCACGGCGCTGTCCATCGATGTCTCCGCGCTGACGAACGACCTGCACGCCGAACGGATGGCGGCGGCGGCCTACCTCGCCGCACCGCAACAGCGGGCCGACGCGTACAACCTGCGGGTCCGCGAGACCCAGCAGCGGATCGACGAGTACCGCGCGGAGCGGGACCGGGTCGGCGACGCGCCGGCGGCGGTCCGCGACCGGCTCGCAGCCATCGACGCGCACCTGGACACCCTCGACGGCACCCGGCAGGAGGTGCTCGCCCGGGAGCAGATGGAGGTCGCCGAGGCGGCGCTGCGCTACGGGGTGGTCCTCAACGACCTGGTCGCCTACGGCGACGGGCTGGCCCAGTTGCCCGGCGACGAGGAACTCGGTGACAGTCGCCGGGCGGTCGCTGCCTTCGCCCGGGCGAAGGCAGCCGTCGCCGAGGAGGAAGCGGTCACCTTCACGGCACTCAGTGGCGGCCGGCTGGACAACGAGCAGTTCTCCGCCTTCGTGGCCACCCTCACCGGACAGCAGGAGGCGCTGGTCGCCTTCTCGCTCGCCGCCGACCCGGTGCAGCGTGCCTTGGTCGAGAGCACCGTTTCCGGTGACGCGGTGGTGCTGGCCGACCGGATCGCCACCGACATCAGCCGGTCGGTCAACCAGCGTGCGCCGTTCACCGCACAGGAAGCCACGGCAGCGATCGGCGCGGTCAACGAGCTGATGCGGTGGGCCGAGATCGAGCTGCAGAGCCGCCTGCTCGCCCAGGCCGAACAGGCCCGCTCCGACGTCCTCCGGCAGGCCGTCGTCGAGACCACGCTGGTGCTGCTCACCCTGATCATCGCGGTGACCCTGGCCGTGGTGCTGGCCCGCTCGCTGAACCACTCCCTGCGCCGGCTGCGGGAGGGCGCGCTCTCCGTGGCGAACCACGACCTGCCGGAGGCGGTGCGTCGGCTACAGGGGATGGGCAACGTCAGCGACGGCAGCGTCGACGAAATCGTCCGCGAGGTACGCGACCCGATCCAGCTCAGCAACCGCGACGAGGTGGGGCAGGTCGCCTCGGCCTTCAACGTCGTACACCGGGAGGCGGTCCGGGTCGCGGCCGAACAGGCGGCCCTGCGGACCAGCGTCTCGGCGATGTTCCTGAACCTGGCTCGACGCAGTCAGACCCTGGTCGACCGCATGATCGGCGAACTGGACGCGATCGAGCGCGGCGAGGAGGATCCGAAGCGGCTCGCACAGCTCTTCGAGCTCGACCACCTCGCCACCCGAATGCGCCGCAACGACGAGAACCTGCTCGTGCTGGCCGGCGCGGACTCGGCCGTGCCGCGTCGCGACGACGCCCTGCTGGTGGACGTGCTGCGGGCCGCGCAGTCCGAGGTGGAGCTCTACAACCGGATCGAGTTCGGCACGGTCGACACCGACGTGTCCGTGGCGGCCCACGCGGTCAACGACGTGGTGCGGCTGGTGGCCGAGCTGCTCGACAACGCCACCCGCTTCTCGCCGCCCAACACCACGGTGGTGGCCGACGGGCGACGCATCCGGGACTACGTGCTCATTCAGATCGAGGACCGCGGTCTCGGCCTCTCCGACGAGCAGTTGGACGCACTCAACCGGCGGCTCGCCGCACCATCCGCCGTCGACGTCGCGGCGTTCCGCCTGATGGGCCTGGCGGTGGTCAGCCGACTGGCAGCCCGCTACGGCATCCGGGTCGAGTTGCGCCGCAACGTCGAGGGCGGCACCGTCGCGCAGGTCACCCTGCCCGCCGCCACCGTGGTGCTGCCCAGCCTGCGCGGTCGCGACCAGGCGATCACCCGACCCCGGCAGCCGCTCGCGGTCGAGCAGACCCCGCTGGCGTCGGTCGGTCTCGGTGATTCGGCCGGCGGCACGGGTCGCGGCAACACCGCGACCCTGGTCGACCGGTGGCACAACGGCACTTCCTCCGCCCCGCCCTGGCCGGCGACGGAGGCGGCCCCCGCCGACCCGCCACCGGCCCGTACGCCGCCGGCCTTCAACGGATTCAACGCGGGCACGCCGACGGTCGCGCAACCCACCCTCGATCCGCTGCCGAACCGGGGTCTCGGCGACCACAGTCAGTCCGCAGCGTCCGGCCTGCCGGTGGGGCCGGTCGCGGGTGCGGGGGTCGCCGCGCCGACCAATTTCGCCCCGGCCGCTGGTCAGCAGCCCGGTGGCGGAGATTTCGACGGCTCCGGGTTCCGTGGTCTGGGCGCCAGTCTGGCCGCCACCGCACCACCCCCGACGCGTCCGATCACCGTGCCACCCGAGCAGTCCTCCGAGGCGCCGATCTTCCGGGAGATGGAGGCGGTCTGGTTCCGGTCGCACGGCAACGACGTCACCACGATCTTCAGCCGGCCACAGTTCGACGAGCCGCCCCCGCAGGCGGCCGCCAGCCCACCGGCGCCTCCTGTCGAGCCGACCAGGGGACGGAGTCCGTTGCCAACCCGCACGCCGGGTGCGGCTGCCGCCGCGACACCCGCGCCGCCACCGTCGTACACTTCCTCGTCCGTCAGCACGGCCGGTCCGGCGCCGAGCGCGCCGCCGACCCAGCCCGCGCCGCCACCGCCGTCCGCGCCACCGCCGTCCGCCCGGCCCGAAACCGGCCACCCGGAGGACGACGCCTGGCGGACAGCGGCCGACGAGGGCTGGTCACGGGCCAGCCGGGCGGCCGAGCCCACCCCCGCCGGTACGACCCGGTCGGGGCTGCCCAAGCGGGTGCCCCAGGCGCAACTCGTGCCGGGTGGCATCGAGCCTCGCGGCGGGCGTGAGCACGGCCGCCGGACCCCAGACGAAGTACGCGGTCTGCTGTCGGCGTATCACCGAGGCGTCCAACGTGGTCGGACGGCCGGAGCCAGTCAGAACAGCACCTCGACCAAGGAGACGAGCCGATGAACAGGCCAGCGGCCATACAGGACATGGGTTGGCTGCTCAGCAACTTCGCCGACAGCGTGGCAGGTATCGCCCACGTGGTGGCGGTGTCCGCGGACGGGCTGCTGCTCGCCTCCTCCCGGGACCTGCCGACGGACCGGGCGGACCAGCTCGCCGCGATCACCTCCGGCGTGGTGAGCCTGACCGAGGGCGCCGCCCGGATGTTCAGTGCCGGCGGGGTGTTGCAGACAGTGATCGAAATGGACAGTGGCTACCTGTTCCTGATGTCCATCAGCGACGGATCGTCGATGGCGGTGCTCGCGGCGCGTAGCTGCGACGTCGGTCAGGTGGGCTACGAAATGGCGCTGCTGGTGGAACGGGTCGGTGCGGCGCTGGTACCGCTGCCCCGGGACGCGGTGCGGTCGTAACGGGTGCACCGGACCGGCGGAGGGCAGAGGAGGTGATCGCGGATGGATCGGCAGCGTGACCCACGGGGTGCGCTGGTTCGGCCGTACGCGGTCACCCGGGGCCGGACCGAGCCGTTGCAGGACATCGCCCTGGAGGCGGTGCTGGTGGCCAGTCCCACCCAGATCGCCGAATCACGTTTCGCCGGGCACGACAAGCATCGCATCGCCATGGTCTGCGAGGGCCGGCCCGAGTCGCTGGCGGAAATCGCCGCGTACACCCGGTTACCGCTGGGTGTCGCCCGGGTGCTGGTCGCCGACATGGTGGCCGAGGGCCTGTTGACGCTACAGACGGCCGCTCCCGCCACAGGTTACGAGGAGCGGATGGAAATGCTGGGAAGGGTGCTGAGTGGACTTCGCGAGCTATGACCCCGCCGGGGCCCGCCAGAGCCGGGGAATCATCTCCGCGAAGATCGTCGTCGCGGGTGGCTTCGGTGTCGGCAAGACCACGCTTGTCGGTGCGATCTCCGAGATCACACCGCTGACCACCGAGGCGGTGATGACCTCGGCCGGAGTCGGCATCGACGACCCGTCCAAGGTGCCGGGCAAGGAGACCACCACGGTCGCCATGGACTTCGGCCGGATCACCATGGCACAGGATCTGATCCTGTACCTCTTCGGTACGCCTGGCCAGACCCGGTTCTGGTTCATGTGGGACGAGATCATCCGAGGCGCGGTGGGCGCCGCGGTGCTGGTGGACACCCGCCGGATCACCGACGCGTTCGCCCCGCTGGACTACTTCGAGAACCGCAACCTGCCGTACGTGGTCGCGCTCAACCGGTTCGACGGTGCGCCGCAGTACGAACTGGACGAGGTCCGCGAGGCACTGGCCATCTCGCCGGACGTGCCGTTGGTGATGACCGACGCTCGGGAGCGCGAGTCGGTCAAACGGGTCCTGGTGACCGTCGTCGAGCACGCCATGGCGCGACTCCAGGCCGAGCACGACCGGGGTTTCCCGACTCCGGTCGGATAGGCCCGCTGAGTCTTCGGCGCCATCCGCCGGCCCGGCCGCAACCGGGCCGGCGGGTGGCGTGCCGCTCAGTCGACGCGAGCGGGTGGTGTGCCGCTCAGTCGACGCGGAGGCGGTAGCCCCGTTTGACCACCGTCTGCACGACGCGTGGCGCCTTCAGGCCGGCCCGCAGCCGGGCCACCGCCATCTCCACCGCGTGCTCGTCGGCGCCGCGCGGCAACGTCCGCAACAGGGCGGTACGCGACAGCACCCGGCCCGGCGTCTGCGCCAGCGCCCGCAGCACCGCCATCGGCGCCGGGGCCAGCGGACGCAGCTCGCCGTCGACCACCGCGGCGTGGCCGCGCAGGGTGAGCAGGTGCCCGGCGACCTTGATGGTCACCGTACGGCGGGGCAGCTCGTCGACGATGGTGCGAACCAGCGCGCCGAGGCGGGCCCGGCTCGGCGCGCTGACCGGCACCCCGCGTCGGATCAGCGGCTCGGCGGTGACCTGCCCGACGCAACTGGCCAGCACGTCACTGCGCAGCGCGTCCAGCACCGCGTCCGTGCGGTCGCCGGAGGCCCGCAGCAGCGCCTCCACCGCCGGTGCCGAGGTGAAGGTGACCGCGTCGACCAGCCGCCCCGCCACCAGGTCGACCAGGCGGTGCAGCGGCGCGGGGTCGGTCGGCGGGGCCCAGCGGTAGACCGGGATCTCGATGACCGTGGCACCGGCCTCCTCCAGCGCACGGGTGCACTCCGGCTGCCGTTCGCCGTGCAGCTGCATGGCGATCACCTGACCGGACACGCCCCGCTGACGCAGGTGATCGACCACCTCGTCGCAGCTCTCCGAGGCGGGCGACCACTGGTCGAACAGTCCGGCCGCGCGGATCGCCCCACGGGCCTTGGGGCCCCGGGCCACCACGTACGCGTCACCGAGGACCCCGCGCAGCGGCTCGGCGAGCCCCCAACCCTCGGCCGCCTCCAGCCAACCGCGCATCCCGATGCCGGTGTTGGCCATCAGGATGTCGGGCGGCCGTTCCAGGCAGGCTCGAGTGGCCTCGCGTAGCTCGGTGTCGTCCGCGAGCGGCACGATCCGCAGGGCGGGAGCGAGCACCACCCGGGCGCCCCGCCGTTGGAGCAGCGCGGCGAGTTCGTCCCGCCGCCGGTCGGCGGTCACCCCGATGGTGAAGCCGGCCAGTTCCTCGCGCATCAGCCCTCCTGTCGCAGCCGCACCTCGACCATGCCGTTGTGGCAACGGATCTGGTGCCGAGCGACCGAAACGCCCGGCAGGTCGAGACAGTCCCCCGTGCGCAGGTCGTACACCTGCTTGTGCAGCGGCGACGCGACCGTCGGCACCTCACCCCGGCTGCCCACGATGCCGCGGGAGAGCACGTACGCCCCGGAGACCGGGTCGAGGTTGTCGATCGCGTACAGCCCGTCCGTGGTCCGGAAGATCGCCACCTGCACCCCGGCGACGAGGGCGGCGACGCCCCGGTCCCGGTCCAGGTGCTCCAGCGGGCAGACGGTGACCCAGCTCAGTACCGTCGCGGCGGTCATCGACGCACCTCCGGCAGGCCGAGCGCGACCGGTTGGCGGCCCTGTGGGCCGGACGGATGCCCACCGACGGGCACCGGCTGTCCGCGTTCGGTGACGAAGGTGATCGACGGGTCGGGCACCTCCGGCGCGTTGACGAACGAGGTGAACCGGCGCAGTCGGTCAGCGTCGGCCAGGACGTCGCGCCACTCGTCCGAGTACGACATGACGTGCCGGGCCATCGCGGCGTCCAGTTCTTCGCAGAGGCCGAGCGAATTGTCCACGATCACCGCCCGGAGGTGGTCCAGGCCCCCGTCCATCGCCTCGATCCAGGCGGCGGTGCGTTGCAGCCGGTCGGCGGTACGGATGTAGTACATCAGGAACCTGTCGATAAGCGTGACCAGCGCTTCGGTGGACAGGTCGGTGGCGAACAGATCGGCGTGCCGTGGCCGGAAGCCGCCGTTGCCGCCGACGTAGAGGTTCCATCCGGTTTCCGTGGCGATCACACCGAAATCCTTGCTGCGGGCCTCGGCGCATTCCCGGGCGCAGCCGGAGACCGCGGATTTGATCTTGTGTGGGGCGCGGAGTCCCCGGTAACGCAGCTCCAGCGCGACGGCCAGGCCGACCGAGTCCTGCACTCCGTAGCGGCACCAGGTGGAGCCGACACAGGACTTCACCGTGCGCAGCGCCTTGCCGTACGCGTGCCCGGACTCGAACCCGGCGTCCACCAGCCGGCGCCAGATCTGCGGTAGCTGGTCGACCCGGGCGCCGAACAGGTCGATCCGCTGCCCGCCGGTGATCTTGGTGTAGAGGTTGAAGTCGCGGGCCACCTCGCCGATGACGATCAGCTTCTCCGGGGTGATCTCTCCGCCCGGGATCCGGGGCACCACCGAGTAGCTGCCGTCACGTTGCAGGTTGGCCAGGAAGTGGTCGTTGGTGTCCTGCAACGAAGCCTGTTCGCCGTCGAGGATGTGACCGTTGCCGAGCGAGGCGAGGATCGAGGCGACGACCGGTTTGCAGATGTCGCAGCCCTGCCCCCGACCGTGCTCGGCGATCAGCCGGGAGAACGTCCTGATGCCGCGTACCCGGACGATGTCGAACAGCTCCTGCCGGCTGACGTCGAAGTGCTCGCACAGCGCCTTCGACTGGACGACGCCGGCCGCGTCGAGCAGTTGCTTCAGCATCGGTACGCAGGAGCCGCAGCTCGTCCCGGCCCGGGTGCACGCCTTCAGGGAGGCCACGTCGGCGCAGCCGTCCGTGATCGCCGTGTCGATGTGCGCCCGGGTCACCGCGTTGCAGGAGCAGACCTGGGCGGTCGCGGGCAGGGTGCCGGCCGTGGCTCCCACCGCGTCGTCGCCGGCCAGCAGGGCCAGCGGTGCGGCCGGCAGCGGCCCACCGACGCTGGCGCGCAGCGTCGGATACGCGCTGGCGTCGCCGACCAGCACCCCGCCGAGCAGCGTGGACGCGTCGTCGGAGAGGACCAGCTTGGCGTACACCCGGGCGGCCGGGTCGGTCCAGGTGACGTCCAGGCAGCCGGGTGTCGCACCGTGCGCGTCGCCGAACGAGGCGACGTCGACACCGAGCAGCTTGAGCTTGGTGGCGGTGTCCGCACCGGGGAAGGTGGCCGCGCCGCCGACCAGTCGGTCGGCCACCACCTCGGCCATCGCGTAGCCGGGGGCGACCAGGCCGTAGCAGGTGCCGTCGACCGCCGCGCACTCGCCGACCGCGTAGATCCGCTCGTCGGTGGTCCGGCAGGCGGCGTCGACAAGGACGCCGCCGCGTGGACCGATGTCGAGTCCGGCCGCCCGGGCCAGTTCGTCGCGGGGTCGGATGCCGGCGGCCACCACCACCAGGTCGGCGTCGAGCACCGCGCCGTCGGCGAGTTCCAGCGCGGCCACCGCCCCGTCCGCGCCGGGCCGCAGCGCGGTGGTCGCCACGCCCAGGTGGCAGGACACGTCCAGGTCCTCGACGTAGCGCCGGAGCATCGCGCCACCGGCGGTGTCCACCTGCACCGGCATAAGCCGCGGGGCGAACTCCACCACGCTAGTGGTCAGCCCGAGCAGGCGCAGCGCGTTCGCCGCCTCCAGGCCGAGCAGCCCGCCCCCGATCACCGCACCGGTGCGGCGGTCCTTCGCGTACCGGCGGATGGCGGCGAGATCGTCCAGGGTCCGATAGACGAAGACGCCGGTCAGGTCCGCTCCCGGCACCGGTGGCACGAACGGGTACGACCCGGTCGCGAACACCAGGACGTCGTACGGGTGCTCGCCGGACGTCGTGGTCACCACCCGGCGGCTCCGGTCCACGCCGGTGGCCGACTCGCCGAGGCGCAACTGCACCCCGTCGTGCGGGGTGTGCAGGTTCAGGTCCTCCTCGTCGGCACCGTCGAAGTACGCCGAGAGCCGCACCCGGTCGTACGCCGGCCGGCTCTCCTCGGCGAGCACCGTGACCCGCCACCGCCCCTGTGGGTCGCGGGCCCGCAGCGCGTCCACGAACCGCTGGCCTACCATGCCGTTGCCGATGACGACCACGTTGCCGCCGGTCATCGCCCCACCTCCACGGGATCAGTTCTGGACAACCAGTCGACGATGCCGGCGACCGCGTCGCGGCAGCTGCCGCAGCCGGTGCCGGCCCGGGTCCCCGCGACCACGGCGTCGACCGTGCGGGCTCCGTCCCGCCAGCAGCGCACGAGGGCGCCCTTGCTCACCGTGTTGCACTGGCAGACCGTGGCCGCGTCCGGCATCAGCGCCGGTGACGCGGCCGGTGCCGCGACCGCCCCGCCGACCGCCCGGCCGAGCAGCAGCGCCCGCCGGTCGGTGGGCACCGGGTGGCCGCGGTCGAAAAGCTGGATCACCGTGCCGACCGAGGGGTTGTCGCCGAGCAGGATCGCGGCGGCCAACCGTTCGTCGTGGATGCGCAGCCAGGCATAGGTGCCCCGGGTCGGGTCGGCGAAGGTCAACTCCTCCCCGGGGCCGGCCGTCGGGTCACCCATCGCGGCGAGATCGATGCCGGCCGCCTTGAGCCGGGTGACCATCGGTCGCGGCCGGTACCGGGCCTGCGGGTCCTGCCCGGTCACCACCTGGGCCACCACCCGCGCCTGTGCCCAGGCCGGTGCCACCAGCCCGGTAAGCGTGCCGTCGTGCTGGGCGCAGTCGCCGATCGCGGAGATCCGCTGGTCGCTGGTGCGCAGCCGGTCGTCGACCAGCACGCCCCGCTCCACGGTCAGGCCGGCGGCCGCGGCGAGGGCGGTGTCGGGGCGTACGCCGCAGGCGAGCACCAGCAGGTCGGCGTCGAGCGACCGACCGTCGGACAGCTCCAGCCGCACCCCCGCGGCGTCGGCGTGTACCGCGGTCGGCTCCACCGCCAGGTGGGTGGTCACGCCGAGATCGGCGAGCGTACCGGCGAGCATGGCACCGGCAGCCGGGTCGAGCTGACGGTCCATGAGGTACGGCACCCGGTGCACCACGCCCACGTCGAGCCCGCGCAGAGCCAGCCCCCGGGCCGCCTCCAGGCCGAGCAGCCCGCCGCCGAGCACCAGGGCGCGCCGGGCGGTACCCGCGAGGGCGAGGATGCGCCGGCAGTCGTCAAGCGTGCGAAACGGGATCACCCGCTCCGGAAGGTGCTCCGGGTCGAGCCCGGGCAGGGCGGGCACCACCGCCCGGCTGCCGGTGGCGAGGACCAGGTGGTCGTAGCGGATCTGGTCGCCGTCGTCGGTGCGTACCAGCGCGGCGGCGCGGTCGATCGCGCTCACCGTCACCCCGGTACGCAGGTCGACGCCGCGCCCGGCGACCTCCGCCAGCTCCACGTCCGACTCACCGATCTTGCCGGTGAGCAGGGTGGACAACATGATCCGGTTGTACGCGGGATGCGGTTCCGCGCCGAGCACGGTGACCTTAAGGTCCTCGCCACGGGCGTGCAGTTCCCCCGCCACCCGGGCACCGGCCATCCCGTTGCCGACCACCACGACCCGCTCGCTGCGCCCGGTCATGCCTTCTCCACCCGTACCGCGCAGATCTTGAACTCCGGCATCCCTGAGACCGGGTCGACGGCGTCGTTGGTGACGGAGTTCGCCCGTGCCGGCCCACCCCAGTGGAACGGCGCGAAGACGGTGTCCGGCCGGATGCCCGGGCTCAGCCGGGCCGGTGCCTGAAACTCGCCGCGCCGCGAGAGCACCCGTACCGGCTCGCCGTCGGCGACGCCCAGCCGCTCGGCGAGGTCCGGATGCAGCTCCACGAACGCCTCGGGGGCGGCCCGACGCAGCGCGGCCACCCGGCGCGTCTGGGTGCCGGACTGGTACTGGGCGAGTACCCGGCCGGTGGTGAAGTGCAGCGGGTAGTCGGCGCAGACCTCCTCGGCTGCCGGTCGATGCTCCACCGGGTGGAACCGGGCCAGCCCGTCGGGTGTGGCGAAGCGCTCGGTGAAGAGTCGGGGGGAGTCGGGCCCTTCGTCGTCGGGACACGGCCAGAAGACGCCGTCCGCGGCGTCGATCCGGTCCCAGCTGATCCCGGCGTAGTCGGCGATGCCGCCGGCCGAGGCCCGGCGCAACTCGGCGAAGACCAGGCGCGGGTCTGCCGCCTCCGCCTCACTCGGCCGTGCGCCCGCTGTCGGGCCGGTGCCGTTTTCCGGCACCGGGCGGAGCGGAGGTGCGCCCCGCATCCGGGCGGAGAGGGCGGCCAGGATCTCCAGGTCGGTGCGGACGCCCGCCGGGGGCGGACGTAGCGCCCGGCGGCGCAGCACCCGCCCTTCCAGGTTGGTCATCGTGCCGTCCTCCTCGGCCCATTGGGCGGTGGGTAGCACCACGTCGGCCAGCGCCGCCGTTTCGGAGAGCAGGAAGTCGGCGACGACCAGCAGGTCCAGGTCGCGCAGGCGGCCCTCGACCCGGGCGGCGCGGGGTGCGGAGACCACCGGGTTCGAGCCGAACACCAGCAGCGCCCGTGGCCCCTGGTCGGTGCCGAGCGAGTCGAGCAGTTGGTACGCCGGCACGCCCGGACCGGGCAACTCGTCGGCCGGCACCCCCCAGACCCGCGCGACGTGGGCCCGGGCCTCCAGATCGTCGATCTTGCGGTACCCAGGGAGCTGGTCGGCCTTCTGCCCGTGCTCCCGGCCACCCTGCCCGTTGCCCTGCCCGGTCAGGCAGCCGTATCCGGAGCCGGGGCGACCGGGCAGACCGAGCGCGAGGGCGAGGTTGACGAAGCCGGTGACGGTGTCGACGCCCTTGGCGTGCTGTTCCGCGCCGCGTGCGGTGAGGATGATCGCCCGTTCGGCGGTGCCGAGGGCTCGCGCGGTCTCCTCCAGATCGGCCACGGGCACGCCGGAGAGCGCCTCGGCGCGCGCGGGCCACCAGCCGGCCACGGTGCGTCGCACGCCGGTGAATCCGGTGGTACGGGTGGCGACGTAGTCACCGTCGACGTACCCCTCGGTCAGGGCGATGTGCAGCAGTGCGCTGGCCACCGCCAGGTCGGTGCCGGGCAGCGGTTGCAGGTGCAGATCGGCCTGCCGGGTGGTGGCGGTCACCCGTGGGTCGACCACGATCAGCTTGCCGCCCCGCTCCCGTTGCTCGGTCAGCCAGCGCACCAGTGGCGGCATGGTCTCCGCCGGGTTCGCGCCGACCAGCAGCAGGGTGTCCGCCCGACCCAGGTCGGACAGCGGGAACGGCAGACCCCGGTCCACGCCGAAGGCGCGCATGCCGGCGGCCGCGGCCGAGGACATGCAGAACCGTCCGTTGTAGTCGATGTGTCGGGTGCCCAGTGCCACCCGGGCGAACCGGCCCAGCGCGTACGCCTTCTCGTTGGTGAGCCCGCCCCCGCCGAAGACCGCGACCGCGTCGCGGCCGTGCTGCTCCTGCACGTCGCGAAGGCCGGCGGTGATCCGGTCCAGCGCGGCGTCCCAACTGGCCGGGCGCAGCTCGCCGGTGGTCGGGTCACGCAGCAGGGGACTGGTCAACCGTTCCGGGTGGCTGAGCAGTTCCGTCGAGGTCCAGCCCTTCTGGCAGAGGCCGCCCCGGTTGGTGGGGAACTGACGAGGCAGCACGCTCACCGCGTCCTCCTCCTCGCGCAGGACCATCCCGCACTGGAGGGCGCAGTACGGGCAGTGGGTCGCCACCTCCCGGGGCTCCTGCCCCGGGCGCGTCGCCGGCCGTGCACCGTCTGTCATGTCGGCAAAGCGTGCCGTTGGGCAGTTTCCGGGCCGCGTCCCGTTTGTTTCGGTCCTGTCAAGAGCCCCTCACACCGCACCGCGGCTGGGGGCCGGCTCGCGAGGTCTATGATGTGGAACGAGAATCCTGTTATATGGGAGGCTGTCATGAGCGTGGCCGGGGCGTTCGACGCGGTGGCGGGTAGCTACGACGCCGCCCGGCGCAGGCTTGTGCCCTGCTTCGACGCGTTCTACACCACAGCCGTCGAGGTGGCCGCGCCACCGTTGCGAGCCGCCCTGGCGGCCGGGCGTACGCCCGAGGTGCTCGATCTCGGCGCCGGGACCGGTCTGCTGTCGGCGCTGCTCTCCGCCGCCGTGCCCGGCGTGCGGCTGACCCTTGTGGACGCCGCGCCGCAGATGCTTGCCGTCGCCGCCGAGCAGTTGGCCGGTCGAGACGTCGCGCACCGGGGGGTGGTGGCCGACCTGGCTGACCCGCTGCCCGTCGGGCGGTACGACGCCGTGGTCAGCGCGCTGGCCATTCACCACCTGGACGACTCCGCCAAGCGTGACCTCTACCGGCGGGCGGCCGGGTCGCTGGTGCCCGGTGGAGTCCTCGTCAATGCCGAACAGGTGGCCGGCCCGACCCCGGAGCTGGACCGGCGTTACCACGACGTCTGGCTGGCCCAGGTCGCGGCGCTCGGCTCCGACGCCGCCGAGATCGCCGCCGCCGAGCAACGGATGACCTACGACCGCCCCGCGTCGGTCACGGAGCAGTGCCGTTGGCTGACCGAGGCGGGCCTGGATGACGTGGACTGCTTCTTCAAGGCATGGCGCTTCGCCGTTATCGGCGGCCACGCGCCGGGCTGAACCGTCGACGATCCGTCCGCGCCATCAGCTCGACAGCGCAGACAGGGGAGAGTTCGGGCTGTCGGCTGCGGTGACCCGGCGGGCGAGGGGTACTTCGGGGATGACTGGGAGTCATACTCGCGGGTAGTCTGCCGGTATGACAGCCAAGGTGACTTTGTCGTTCGCCGACGAGACGATCGCGGATGCCCGGCGGTTCGCCAAGCGGGAGGGGCTCTCGCTCTCCGCCTGGATGGACCAGGCGGCCCGGGAGAAGGCGCTGCGCGAGGTCTTCGCCGCGCACGCCGCCGCGGTCGGGCGGGCCGGGCTGGATCTGGAGTCCGCCTCGCTGGCCGACGCCCAGGAGGTCGGCATGGTCGACGATCTGCTCTTCGGTGGTCCGCCGCGTGCTGCGTAGGGGCGAGGTCTGGCGGATCGAAGGAGCCCGGGAACGCCTCGGCCTGGTGATCAGTTCAGATGTCTACAACTCCACGGCGGTGCCCATCGTGATCGTGGCCGAGGTGGTGGAGGCGGCGCTGCTGCGCGACTCGCCACTTGCGGTTTCGATGGGAGACCGGGTGGTGATGCCCGACCGGATCTCCTCGCCGATGAAGAAGTGGTTCACCGAGTGCGTGGACGTCGCCGACGCGGAGACGATGCGGCGGGTGGACCGGGCGTTGCGCATCCTTCAGCAAATCTGAGCCGACGCGCTCCTCACCGCGGTCGTCGATCAGTGGTGCGATCCCCGTTGCCCGGCCGACCCGAACGGCGAACGCCGCGGTAACGGCGGCTGCCTAGCTTCTGCGGGCATGACCACCACGAGCGAACAGCCGACGGTAATCGAAGAGGAAAGCCTGGATCGCCGACCAGGTCGGTGGATCGGGCACTGGGCACCGGAGGATCCGGCCTTCTGGCAGCGGACCGGCCGCGGCGTCGCCCGGCGCAACCTCATCTGGTCGATCTTCGCCGAGCACATCGGCTTCTCGGTGTGGCTGCTCTGGAGCATCGTCGTCGTCCGGCTCGGCGACTCCGGTTGGCAGCTCACCACCAGCCAGGCGCTCTGGTTGACCGCCGTGCCCAGCGGAGTCGGCGCCCTGCTGCGACTGCCGTACACCTTCGCCGTGCCGGTCTTCGGTGGCCGCAACTGGACCGTCATCTCCGCGCTGCTGCTGATCGTGCCCTGCGCCGGACTGGCCTGGGCGGTCGAGCACCCGGAGATCGGCTTCGTGTCGTTGCTGCTGATCGCGGCAACGGCAGGATTCGGCGGCGGCAACTTCGCCTCCAGCATGGCCAACATCTCCTTCTTCTATCCGGAGCGGGAGAAGGGATGGGCGTTGGGGCTCAATGCGGCCGGCGGCAACATCGGGGTGGCCGTCGTGCAGTTCGTGGTGCCCCAGGTGATCGTGCTGGGCGGCGGGCTCGCGTTGGCCCGGGCCGGTCTGATGTACATCCCGCTGGCGGTGATCGCCGCCGTCTGCGCGTACCTGTTCATGGACAACCTGGTCGAGGCGAAGGCCGACGTGCGGCCGGTCTGGTCGTCGCTGCGGCACCGCGACACCTGGATCATGTCGCTGCTGTACATCGGCACCTTCGGCTCGTTCATCGGCTACTCGGCGGCCTTTCCCACCCTGCTCAACTCGGTGTTCGGCCGGCCGGACGTCGCGCTGGCCTGGGCGTTCCTCGGCGCGGGAGTGGGCTCGCTCTGCCGGCCGTTCGGTGGCCGCCTGTCCGACCTCGTCGGCGGGGCCCGGGTCACGGTGGCCAGCTTCGTGCTGATGGCGGTCGGTGCCCTGGGCGCGCTCTGGTCGGTCGAGCAACGCAGCCTGGGCCTGTTCTTCGTGGCCTTCCTGCTGCTCTTCGTGGCCACCGGCGTCGGCAACGGTTCGACCTACCGGATGATCAGCAGAATCTTCCAGATCAAGGGTGAGGAGCAGGGCGGTGCCCCGGAGGTGATGCTGGCGATGCGCCGACAGGCCGCGGGCGCGCTGGGCATCATCTCTGCGGTCGGTGCCTTCGGTGGTTTCCTGGTGCCGATCTGTTACGCCTGGGCCCGGTCGACCTACGGGGGCATCCAGCCGGCGTTGCGCTTCTACGTGGGGTTCTTCCTGGTGCTGCTGGTGGTCACCTGGGCGGCGTACCTGCGTCCCGGCAGTCGGATGGCCCGCGCCGGGGTGTGACAACCGTCATGTCGGCCCCCGTCCGCCCCCGCCGGCCGGACCCCGTTTTGACCGGCCGGCGGGGCTGCGGGTATCGTTGCCTGCTGTTGTACGACATCTGTGGGCGTGCCGCTTGAGGTACGCTTGGTCGTTCGTGCGCGCTGGTCCGGCTGGGATGTCCTGGTCACCTCGGCGCGCTACCCCAGACCGACGACGAGACAAGGTAGACCTGTGCGTACGTACAGCCCGAAGCCGGGTGAGATCGAGCGTCAGTGGCACGTCATCGACGCCTCTGATGTCGTGCTGGGCCGCCTGGCCACCCACGCCGCCACGCTGCTGCGGGGCAAGCACAAGCCGACTTTCGCGCCGCACGTCGACACGGGCGACTTCGTCGTCGTCGTGAACGCGGGCAAGGTAGCGCTGACCGGCAACAAGCGCCAGCAGAAGATCGCTTACCGGCACTCCGGTTACCCGGGTGGCCTGAAGCAGGTCGGCTACGAGGAGTTGCTGGCCAAGCGTCCCGAGCGGGCCATCGAGCTGGCGGTGAAGGGGATGCTCCCGCACAACAAGCTCGGCCGTCAGCTCATCAAGAAGCTGAAGGTCTACGCCGGTGCCGAGCACCCGCACGGCGCGCAGCAGCCGGTGCCGTTCGAGATCAAGCAGATCGCGCAGTGAGCGCGGGCGAAGGAAGCAGCATGACCGACATCACCGCCACCGAGGTCGCCCCTGAGGCCACCGAGGCGCCGGCGCCCGTCGCGCGCGCGCCTCGTGGTGACCGCCCGATCCAGACCGTGGGTCGGCGCAAGGAGGCCATCGTCCGGGTGCGCATCGTGCCGGGCACCGGCAAGATCACCTGCAACGGGCGTGACCTGGAGGCGTACTTCCCGAGCAAGGTGCACCAGCAGCTGATCAAGGATCCGCTGGTGACCGCCGAGAAGCCCGAGGCGTTCGACGTCATCGCCAACCTGCGCGGCGGCGGCACCACCGGCCAGGCCGGTGCGCTGCGGCTGGCCATCGCCCGGGCGCTGATCGTCAGCGAGCCCGACGACCGTCCGGCCCTGAAGAAGGCCGGCTTCTTGACCCGGGACGCCCGGGTCAAGGAGAGCAAGAAGTACGGCCTCAAGAAGGCCCGTAAGGCTCCCCAGTACTCGAAGCGCTGACCTCCAGCCGCACCTTGTACTTCTGACGGACGGCCGGTCCGCCTCCCCTCGGCAGGGAGGTGGGCCGGCCGTTTCGTCGCCTCACGACAAGGCTTTTTTCCTGTATCGGCAGTTCATCGGAGGTTGGTGGGTATGGGCCGGTTGTTCGGCACGGACGGCGTACGCGGGCGGGCGAACGCCGATCTCACCCCGGAGTTGGCGCTCTCGGTGGCCGTCGCGGCCGCCCACACCCTCGCCGAGTCGGACCGTGGCCGCGCCCCACTGGCCGTGGTTGGTCGGGACACCCGGGCCAGCGGCGAGATGCTTGAGGCTGCCGTGGTGGCCGGGCTGACCAGCGCGGGCGCGACGGTGATCCGGGTGGGTGTGCTGCCCACCCCGGCGGTGGCGTTCCTCACCGCGGAGGCCAAGGCGGATCTCGGAGTGATGTTGTCGGCCTCGCACAACCCGATGCCGGACAACGGCATCAAGCTGTTCGCGGCCGGTGGGCACAAGCTGCCCGACGAGATCGAGATGCGGATCGAGGCGGCGATCGAGGCCAACGCCACCACCGCCTGGAAGCGCCCGGTCGGCGCGGGAGTGGGCCGGGTGCACGACCTGCTCGACGGCGCGAACCACTACGTGCAGCACGTCGCCGGAACGGCGGCGCACCGCCTCGACGGGATCAAGGTCGTGGTCGACTGCGCCAACGGCGCCGCCGCCGAGGTGGCCCCGGCCGTCTACCGGGAGGCCGGTGCCGAGGTCATCGCGATCAACGCCGAGCCGGACGGGCTCAACATCAACGATGAGTGCGGCTCCAACCACATCGAGGCGCTGCGCCAGGCGGTGGTGCAGCACGGGGCACAGCTCGGCATCGCGCACGACGGTGACGCCGACCGGTGCGTGGCCGTGACCGCCGACGGCGACGAGGTGGACGGCGACCAGGTGATGGCGATCCTGGCGCTGGCCATGCGGGATGCCGGCACGCTGACCGGGGACACCCTGGTCGCCACCGTGATGAGCAACCTCGGTCTGCGCCTGGCCATGTCCGCGGCGGGCATCCGGCTGGTCGAGACCAAGGTCGGCGACCGGTACGTGCTTGAGGAACTGCGCGCCTCCGGGCTCGCCCTCGGCGGCGAACAGAGCGGGCACATCGTGATGCCGGCGTACGCGACCACTGGTGACGGCGTCCTCACCGGGCTGCACCTGATGGCCCGGATGGCGGCCACCGGTCGCTCCCTGGCGGACCTCGCCAGCGTGGTCACCAAGCTTCCCCAGGTGCTGATCAACGTGCCGGTCGGTGACCGCACCGTCGGTGCCGCCGCACCGGCGGTACGCGCCGAGGTCGAGCGGGCCGAGGCCGAGCTGGGCGAGACCGGCCGGGTGCTCCTGCGCCCGTCGGGCACCGAGCCGCTGGTCCGGGTGATGGTCGAGGCCGCCACCGAGCCGACGGCCCGCGACATCGCCGAGCGCATCGCCGCCCACGTCCGCACCGCCAGCCCGGCCTGACCCGGACCGCAGGTGGTGATCGGCTCCACCGTGGCCGGACGGGCCTCCCCCTACTGTGTAGCGTGCCGTGGGACGATGACCGCCGGCCGCCGCACGGGCGGACGCCACATCTCACGGGGGTGACTGTGTCCCACCCAGGTTCTCCTGGTTCCCTCGGCCATCCGCTGGCCGAGGCTCCGCCCAGCGCACCGCAGAGCTGGATCGGGGCCCGCTGGGGTCGCCTGCTCATGATCGTGGTCGTCGTGGGGCTGGTCGTCGGCTCCATTGCGACACCGTGGTCCGAGGTGACCATCGAGGTGCTGGGCAGCAGAGCCGGCTCGCTCCTCTACCAGGATTCGAAAGTCGGGCTCAGCGTGACGGAGATCGACGGGTGGGGATGGGCCTATCTGCTCCTGGTGGTGCCGCTGGTGCTGCTGACGTTGGCCTCGGTGGTGCTGCCCGGGTACGCGGGACGAGCCGCCGCCGTCGCGGCGGGTGCCGCCCTGCTGGCCACGTCGACGATCCTGGCCGGTGCCGCTTATCACCTCTCGTCGGCGCCGGACGAGGGCGCCGCCCGCTGGGCTGAGGTCGTGCGCCAGGTGGCGCCCGTCCTGGATCGGGACTACGGGTCCATCTGGTTCGGCTACGAAAGCCCTGGTCTGACGTTCGCGGTGCTCGTCGTGGCAGCTCTCGCCGCCGTGGCGCTTACCAGTTGGTGGCCGGGTTCCGGCCGGATCGTCGTGGCTGCGGCCGGCACCTTGGCGCTGCTCGCCGGCCTGGCTCTGCCCTGGTTGACCGTGTACGGCGCGACCGCGAACGAACTGGACCGGCGCAACGTCTGGTGGCCCACCTTCGGTACCGCATCGGTGCTCACCATGGTCGGCACGCTGGCGCTCGCCGCCCTGACCTGGTGGGCCGCGCTGCGCCGGTCGACCCGGGGCCGGTTGCCGCTGCTACTGGTGACAGTGCCGGCGGCCTTCGCGCTCGTCCTCGCGCACGATTACCTCGGTCTGAACCCTGAGGAATGGCAGGACGCGGCCGAGCGTGCCCGCTTCCTCGCGGTCACCGACGACATCCGTCCGGCAGCCGAGTTCGCTCAGCTCGCACCCGCGCTCTTCCTCGCGGCGATGGTGCTGGCCTGGTCGGCGGCGCGGCGACGGGCCCGGGCCGCGCGGTCACCGGTCGACGTGACGCCGGCCGACACCGGGACTGCCCACACCCCGAGCTGACGCCGGGTCGGTCACCGGAGCCCGGGCAGCCGGCGCAGCCGGGTCACCGCCTCGGCCAGCACCTCCTGGCGTTTGCAGAAGGCGAACCGGATCAACCGCCGACCGGCCCCGGGGTCGTCGTAGAAGACCTGGGTGGGTACCGCCACCACGCCGGACCGCTCGGGCAGTGTGCGGCAGAAGTCGACCCCATCGGTGCCGCCGAGGGCGGTGATGTCGGCGGTGACGAAGTAGGTGCCCTCCGGGTTGAGCACCTCGAACCCGGCGGCGGTCAGCCCGCGGACCAGTTGGTCACGACGGGCCTGCAGCTCGGCCCGGAAGGTGGTGAAGTAGTCGTCGGGCAGCGCGAGTGCCACCGCCACCGCCGGTTGCAGGGGCCCGGCGTTGACGTAGGTGAGGAACTGTTTGACCCGCAGCACCGCGGACACCAGCGCTGCCGGCCCGCTGGCCCAGCCCACCTTCCAGCCGGTGCAGGAGAAGGTCTTGCCGGCCGAGGAGATCCGCAGGGTGCGCTCGCGCATCCCGGGCAGCGTGGCCAGCGGCACGTGCCCGCTGACGGCGTCGGTGAAGGCCAGGTGCTCGTACACCTCGTCGGTGACCGCGTACGTGTCGTGCTCCTGGCACAGCTGCGCGACCAGGGCCAGCTCGTCCGGGGTGAACACCTTGCCGGTCGGGTTGTGCGGCGAGTTCAGCAGCACCAGCCGGGTACGCGCACCGAACGCGGCCCGCAGCTCCGCCGGGTCGAAGACGTACCGCCCGTCGGCGTCGGGGCGGAGCGTCACCGGTCGCCGGATCGCGCCGGCCAGGGCGATCGAGGCGGCGTACGAGTCGTAGTAGGGCTCGAAGCAGACCACCTCGTCGCCGGGTTCGCAGAGGGCGAGGATGGCTGCGGCGATGGCCTCGGTGGCTCCGGCGGTGACCACCACCTCGCCGTCCGGGTCGTACTCCAGCCCCCAGAAGCGGCGCTGGTGTGCCGCCACGGCCGCCCGTAGTTCGGGGACGCCGGGGCCGGGTGGGTACTGGTTGCGGCCGGCGGCCAGGGCCTCCGCCGCGGCGGTGAGCATCTCGGGCGGGCCGTCGGTGTCCGGGAAGCCCTGCCCGAGGTTCACTGCGCCGGTACGCACCGCGAGGGCGGACATCTCGGCGAAGATCGTCGTCCCGAACGGGCGCATCCGGGCCACCAGCGGATCGACATCGCTGCTCATCACGCCCGTCAGGGTACGGGTGCGATCTGCCGGCCGGCCCGCCACCGGATGCGTGCTTTGTGGCAGCCTTCACCGTCATCGCCAGATCGCTCAAATTCGGTGCTTGTTTACCCCGCTTTCGAGCAGACATCGTGAGCGAAACTGGTTAGGCTGCCACCCATGTGTGGAATCGTGGGTTACGCCGGTGCCCGACCGGCGCTCGGCATCGTGCTCGACGGCTTGCGGCGGCTGGAGTACCGCGGCTACGACTCGGCCGGCGTCGCCGTCGTCTGCGACGGGGCGCTGTTGACCGAGAAGAAGGCCGGCAAGCTGGCCAACCTGGAGAAGGTGCTCTCCGAGCGGGCGGCCGAGGACCCGGCCGGCTGCGGCGCCAGCCCGATCGGCATCGGCGACGGCACCACCGGCATCGGACACACCCGATGGGCCACCCACGGCGGCCCCTCCGACCGCAACGCCCACCCGCACCTGTCACCCGACGGGCGGGTCGCGGTGATCCACAACGGCATCATCGAGAACTTCGCCAAGCTCCGTGCCGAGCTGGAGGACGAGGGCGTCACCTTCACCAGCGACACCGACACCGAGTGCGCCGCCCACCTGCTCTCCGCTGCCCTGACCGACCTGCGTGCGGCGGGCCAGCCGGACGGGCCGCAACTGCTGACCGCGGCCATGCGCGTGGTCTGCCAGCGGTTGGAGGGCGCCTTCACGCTGCTCGCCGTCGACTCGGCGATCTCCGGCGCGGTGGTCGGCGCACGCCGCAACTCACCCCTGGTCGTCGGCCGCGGCGACGGGGAGAACTACCTCGCCAGTGACGTCGCCGCGTTCATCGAGCACACCCGGGACGCGGTCGAGCTCGGCCAGGACCAGATCGTGCTGATCACCGCCGAGAGCATCGAGATCACCGACTTCGAGGGGCAGCCGGCCAGCGGCAAGGACTTCCACATCGACTGGGACTCCTCGGCCGCCGAGAAGGGCGGCTACGACTGGTTCATGCTCAAGGAGATCGAGGAGCAGCCGCAGGCCGTCGCCGACACGCTGCTCGGACGGTTGACCGAGACCGGCGAGATCATGCTCGACGAGGTCCGCCTCAGCGACCAGGATCTGCGTGACGTCGACAAGATCTTCATCGTCGCCTGCGGCACCTCGTACCACGCCGGAATGGTGGCCAAGTACGCCATCGAGCACTGGACCCGGATCCCCTGCGAGGTGGAGCTGGCCAGCGAGTTCCGCTATCGCGACCCGGTGCTGGACCGGTCCACCCTGATCGTGGTGATCTCACAGTCCGGCGAGACCATGGACACCCTGATGGCGCTGCGGCACGCCAAGGAGCAGAAGGCCCGGGTGCTGGCCATCTGCAACACCAACGGCTCCACCATCCCCCGGGAGTCCGACGCGGTGCTCTACACCCACGGCGGCCCGGAGATCGCCGTCGCCTCCACCAAGGCGTTCCTCACCCAGGTGATCGCCTGCTACCTGATCGGGCTGCACCTGGCGCAGGTGCGCGGCGTCAAGTACGCCGACGAGGTGGCGGCCGTGGTCGAGCAGCTCCACCGGGTGCCGGACAAGCTGCGCGAGCTGCTCGGGCGGATCGAGCCGGTCCGCGAGCTGGCCCGCGAGCTGCGTGCCGAGTCGACGGTGCTGTTCATCGGCCGGCACGTCGGCTACCCGGTGGCGCTGGAGGGCGCGCTGAAGCTCAAGGAGCTGGCGTACATGCACGCCGAGGGCTTCGCCGCGGGCGAGCTGAAGCACGGCCCGATCTCGCTCATCGACGAGGGCACCCCGGTGATCTGCATCGTCCCCTCTCCGGTGGGCCGGGGCATGCTGCACGACAAGGTCGTCTCCAACATCCAGGAGGTACGCGCGCGGGGTGCCCGCACCATCGTCATCGCCGAGGAGGGCGACGAATCAGTGGTCCGCTACGCCGATCACCTGATCCACGTGCCGCGTACGCCGACGCTGCTCGCGCCGCTGGTGACCACCGTGCCGTTGCAGGTGTTCGCGGCCGAGATCGCCGCCGCCCGGGGACACGACGTCGACCAGCCACGCAACCTCGCCAAGTCCGTCACCGTCGAGTAGCCGCCGGGCGGCAACCGGCGGTCGACCGACCCGGCCGCCGGTACCGACCTCAGCGCCCCAGCATCACCCGCGCCATGCCGTCCAACGCCGGATTGTCCGGATGCCAGTAGCCGGTGTGGCCGTACCGGCCGCTGGGAAACGTCCGGCCCCCGAAGCCCGGCTCGGCCGGGTCGCGCCCGAACCACAGTTCGTCGCTCGGCCCGGCCAGCCAGCCGGCGATGGTGCCGACCGGCGAGGCACCGAGCACCGCCCGCCGGGCCAACTCGTCCGGCGGGCGGGTCAGCCGGATCACGTCGTCCGGTGCGGTGCTGGCCCACACCTGCCCGGGTGGCAACCCCAGGTCGGCCGCCTGCGTCACGCCGACGCCGGGTGAGCCGACGAAGACCAGCGCGTCGGCGGCGAGGCCGTGGTCGCGAGCGGCGGTGCCCACCACCAGCGAACCGTAGCTGTGCCCGAGCACGGTCTGCCGGGCCGGCGGGTCGTCGTGGGTGGCCCGGAGACCCTCCTGGAACCGGTGCAGCGCCTCACCGGCCGCGCGGGCCTGCCCGTCCCAGGCCGCCTCGTGCAGGAAGTCCGGGGCGTCGTAGTCCAGCCAGAGCACCGCCGAGGTCTGCGTACCCGGGGCCAACTCGGCCCCGCGGGCCAGCACCCGTGCCGCCCGACCCAACTCGCCGGTGGCGTCGTCGAGCCCGGCGGTCATCCCGGGCACATAGGTGAGCACATCCGTGGCCCGGTCCGGGTTGCCCAGTGCCACCACCGCCCGCCCCTCGCCGCCGACGTCCAGGCCCAGCAGGTACGCCCGCGGCTGCTGGGCCGACTCCAGCCGGGCGACGAGCGCGTCCAGCCCGGACAGCGCGGCCTCGACGCTGCGCAGCCCGACCACTTCCAGCGGACCTCGGGGCACCCGGGCCAGCAACTGCTCCCACCGGGCGACCAGTGCCGCTCGCCGGGCCGCGAGTAGCAACCGGTTGGCCTGGTCACGGGTATCGGCCGGCACCCCGTCGAGTCGGCCGGTCAGCTCCGGCTCGTGCACCACCAACCAGCGGCGCTCGGCCGGGGTCAGCCCGGCCCACCAGCGCCGTACCAGACCCGGCTCGGCGTTCGGCGGTGGCCGGTACGACGGGGGCCGGGCCGTCCAGCCGCTACCGGCGGCCTCGGTCAGCCGCGCGAGGCGTGTCGTGGCCTCCACGTCGGCCGTGGTGGCCAGGTCGAGGGCCTCCCGCAGGGCCGTGGCCACCTGGGCCACCGTCGCGCCGGTGCGGTCGGACGGGACCCGGGCGGGATCGGCGCGTACGCCACCCCGACGGTCGATCAGCACGCCGGTGGCGGCGGCCAACGCCACGGCCGCCGTCAGCCGAGCCCGGGCGGCCACCAACCGCGTGGCGAACTCGGCGAGCACCTGATCGGTCTCGATCGCGGCCGGAACCAGCGCGACCAACTCGTCGCGCAGCCCGGTCAGCCGGGCACCGGCCGACTCGGCGGCACTGCCGGACCAACCGGTGCGCAGGGCGGTGCTGCCGTCGGCGAGCTCACCGGCCCGCCGCTCGGCCACCCCCGCCAGGCTCGCCCAGGCCGATCCGGTGGCCCGCCACGCCGCCGGGTCGACCATGGAGAGCTGGGCGTAACCGACAGGCCCCGGCGCGCTCATCGGGGCAGGGCGGAGAGCCGGGCGGCGGCCCTGGCGTCCACCGACTCGTACGCCCCGGCGGCGGCGCGTACCCCGTCGCCGGTCTCCGCGACCCGGGCACCGAGCCGACCGGACCAGGCGTGCACGGCCGCCTCCAGGCCGGCGAGCGCCCGCGCCGTCGACCACTCCCGGGCCGGTGCGGCCAGACCGGGGCCGCCGGCCACCCCGTGCGCCAGCCGGTAGCCGGTGTCACCAAGCGACCGCCCGACCCGGTGCAGCAGTTCCGGCCGTACGGCCAGCTTCCCCTCGGCCATCGTTCCTCCCGCCTGGCGTCAGTACGACGCAGACGTTAGGCGGTGGTGGGGCCGGCGGCCGTGCCCTGTGGACAGCCGGCGGTGGGCGTACCCCCGGTTCGTCCACAGGCGTTGCCGGGCGCACGGCCGACGGCTATCTTGCGGCCCCCACGCCGGTAGGGTTGGCCGGGTGATCGGGAAACGGGGTGTGGCATGAGACCGGTCTGGCGGGTCGCGGACGTACGCGCGGCGGAGGCCGCCCTGATGGCCACGGTGCCGCCCGGCACCCTGATGCAACGGGCCGCCGCCGGGCTGGCCCGCCGCTGCGCGCTGCTGCTCACCGAGCGGGGCGGGGTGTACGCCGCACCGGTGTTGCTGCTCGTCGGCTCGGGCGACAACGGCGGCGACGCCCTGTACGCCGGCGCTCGGCTCGCCCGGCGCGGTGCCGCCGTGTCGGCATTGCTGCTCACCCCGGATCGGGTGCACGCCGAAGGGCTGGCCGCGCTGCGTGCCGCCGGGGGACGGGTGGTGGCGCGACCGCCGGCCGTGGTCGACGTGGTGCTCGACGGGATCGTCGGCATCGGCGGTCGTGGTGGCCTGCGGGAGACCGCGGAGCAGTTGGCGGCGAGTCTGCTGCGGCACCGGGGACGTGACGGTGAGCGGGCGACGGTCGTGGCGGTGGACGTGCCCAGCGGTGTCGCGGTGGACACCGGGGCGGTGCCGTTGACGCCGTCCGGCCGTCCGAACGCGGTGCGCGCCGACGTGACGGTGGCCTTCGGCGCGTTGAAGCCGGCCCTGGCGGTCGGCCCGGCCGCCGCGTTGGCCGGCGAGGTGGAACTGGTCGACATCGGGCTGGCGCCGTGGCTGCGGGGCAGCCCCGCGCTGCACGTCGTGGAGTGGTCGGACGTGGCCGACTGGTACCCGGGGCTCGGCCCCACCTCGGAGAAGTACTCCCGTGGGGTGGTCGGGGTGGCCACCGGCTCCGCGACGTACCCGGGTGCGGCGGTGCTCTCCGTCGGCGGTGCGCTCGCCGGTCCGACCGGCCTGGTCCGTTACGCCGGCGGTGCCCGGGACGAGGTGGTCCGCGAGCACCCCTCGGTGATCGCCACGGGCCGGGTGTCCGACGCCGGCCGGGTGCAGGCCTGGGTGTGTGGTTCGGGGCTGGGCACCGACGAGCGGGCGGCCACCGAGCTGCGGACCGTGCTCGCCACCCCGGTGCCGGTGGTGCTGGACGCCGACGCGCTGACCCTGCTGGTCGACGGCTCCCTCGCCGACCAGCTGCGCCAGCGGGACGCGCCGATCGTGGTCACCCCGCACGATCGGGAGTTCACCCGGCTCTGCGGGGAGGAGCCGGGCGCCGACCGGGTCGCCGCCACGCTTCGACTGGCCGCCTGGATGAACGCGGTGGTGCTGCTCAAGGGGGATCGCACGGTGGTCGGCACGCCGGACGGGCGGGCGTACGTCAATCCGACCGGCACCCCCGCGCTGGCCACCGGTGGCACTGGCGACGTGCTGGCCGGACTTCTCGGTTCGTTGCTCGCGGCCGGGTTGCCGGCCGAGCGGGCCGCCGCCGCGGCGGCGTACCTGCACGGGCTGGCCGGCCGGAAAGCGGCCCGCGGCGGCCCGGTGACCGCGCCGGACGTCGCCGTCGCGCTGCGTCCCGTGCTGGCCCGTCTGCCCTGAGTACCCGCCGTGGTGATCAGCGCGGAAAGTAGGGTGGGGGCATGTGGCAGGCCGAGGTACGTGTCGACCTAGACGCGATCCGGGAGAACGTGGACCGGCTGCGCGCCGGCACCAGCGCGGAACTGATGGCGGTGGTGAAGGGCGACGGCTACGGCCACGGCATGGTCCCGGCCGCCCGGGCGGCGCTCGACGCGGGGGCGGACTGGCTCGGCGTCTGCACCCTGGACGAGGCGCTGGCGCTGCGCGCGGCCGGCATCGACGCCCCGGTGCTTGCCTGGCTGCTCGCCCCGGGGCTACCGCTGCACACCGGGGTGACCGCCGGCGTCGACCTGGGCGTGGCCAGCCTGCCGCAGCTCGACGAGATGCTGGAGGCGAGCCGGACGGCTGGGCAGCCCGCCCGACTGCACTTGAAGATCGACACCGGGCTGGCCCGGGGTGGCGCGACGGTCGCCGACTGGCCGGCTCTGCTCGACGCCGCCGCCAAGGCACAGGCCGACGGACTGGTCGAGGTGGTCGGGGTGTGGAGCCACTTCGTCTACGCCGACCTGCCCGGTCACCCGACCACGGATCGGCAGGTGGCGGTCTTCCACGAGGGGCTGGCCATGGTCGAGCGGGCCGGACTGCGCCCGCGATACCGGCACCTGGCCAACTCGGCGGCCACGCTGACCCGGCCGGACACCCACTTCGACCTGGTCCGTCCGGGGCTGGCCGTCTACGGCCTCTCCCCGGTGGCGGGCGAGACGTACGGGCTGCGTCCGGCGATGACCGCCCGCGCCCGGGTGATGCTGACCAAGCGGGTGCCGGCCGGTGCCGGCGTCTCCTACGGCCACACCTACACGACCGAACGCGAGGCGAACCTCGCCGTGGTGCCGCTCGGCTACGCCGACGGGGTACCCCGGCACGCCTCGAACTGCGGCCCGGTGCAGCTCGGCGGGGTCCGCCGGACCATCTCCGGTCGGGTCTGCATGGACCAGTTCGTGCTCGACTGCGGCGACGACCCGGTGGCTGCCGGCGACGTGGCGACCCTGTTCGGCAGCGGGTCCGAGGGCGAGCCCACGGCCGACGACTGGGCCGAGGCCGTCGGCACCATCAACTACGAAATCGTGACCCGGTTCGGCAGCACCCGGGTCCCGCGCGTCTACGACGGCGATCGGGCATGACCGGTTGGCACATCCCGCGGCCCCGGACCACCGCCGGAAAGGCCGCCGGCCTGGTCGGTGCTGCGCTGGGGGTGGCCGCCGCCGGGCTGGCCGCCGGCGTCGCCACGGAACGCGCCCTGGTCCGCCGGCTGAAGGCGGACCCCACCGACCCGTACGCCGGCGAGGTCTTCGGCGACCAGCGGTACGACGAGGCGTACCGGCTGGAGATGCCCGACGGCACCGACATCCACGTCGAGGTGGTCGAGCCGACAAGGCCGGTCGACGGCAACCCGACGGTGCTGCTGGTGCACGGCTTCTGCCTGGACATGGGCACCTTCCACTTCCAGCGCAAACTGCTCGCCGAGCGGGGTGAGCACCGGATCGTCGCGTACGACCAGCCGGGGCATGGCCAGTCGGGCCGGCTGGAGACCGGCGAGTACGACCTGACCGCGCTCGGCCGTACGCTGCGCCGGGTGATCGACGAGGCGGCCCCCGACGGGCCATTGGTGCTCGTCGGCCACTCGATGGGTGGCATGACCATCATGGCCCTGGCCGAGCTGTATCCGGAGATGTTCGGCGACCGGGTGGTGGGGACCGTGCTGATGGCCACGTCGGGCGGGCTGCTGGCGGAGACGAAGCTGGTCGCGCCCGCCCTGCTGGGCCGGGTGGGTGCGCCGGTGCTCTACATGGCGGGCAACGTCACCCGGTACGGCGGCGCGGTCATCGACCGGGCCCGCCGCTCGACGACCAACGTGGCCTGGTTGCTGACCCGCAGGTACGGCTTCGGCACCCGGCAGCCGAGCCCCGCCCTGGTGTCGTACGTGGAGGAGATGAACTCCCGTACCTCCGCCGACACGGTGACCCGCTACCTGCGTACCCTGGCGACCCACTCGCGGTTCCCGGCACTGGCCGCGTTGGAGGGCACGCCGGTGCTGGTGATCGTGGGAGACAAGGACATGATCACACCGTTGACCCACTCGGAGGAGATCGTCCGGCGGCTGCCGCACGCCGAGTTCGTCCGGATCCCCGACAGCGGTCACGTGGTGATGCTGGAGCACGCCGACGAGGTCAACGCCGCGTTGCTCGGCTTTCTCGGCACCTGCGGGCGGGGCGACTCGTGACCGAGGTCGTGCTGCCGACGGTCGCGGACACGTACGCCTTCGGGTGCCGGCTGGCCGGGCTGCTGCGCGCCGGTGATCTGGTACTGCTCACCGGCCCGCTGGGTGCCGGCAAGACCGCGCTGACCCGGGGGATCGGCGCCGGCCTGGGGGTGCTCGGCGACATCACCTCGCCGACGTTCGTGATCGCCCGGGTGCACCGCCCGGACCCGGCCGGCGGGCGAGAGGTGGCGCTGGTGCACGCCGACGCGTACCGGTTGGGTGACGCGGTCGACCCGCGGGCCGAGATCGACGACCTCGACCTGGACGCTTCGGTCGACGACTCGGTGACCGTGGTCGAGTGGGGCGAAGGAATGGTCGAGCAACTGGCCGACGCTCACCTGCGGATCCGCCTGCACCGGCACGACGACGACACCCGCACGGCGGAGCTGGAGCCGGTCGGTGGCGACTGGGCGGAGCGCCTCGCCGCCCTGGGCTGAGCGCTGTCGTACCCGATACCTACAGTGCCCGCAGACGTTCCGACCGGTGAGAGGTTGCCGATGCCCGACGACACCCCTGCTCTCGACCTGCTGGCGCTGCTCCCCGACGAGTGGCGGGTGGTGCTGACCCCCCATCTCGAACCGGCCCGGGTGTCCGCGTTGGCCGAGTTCGTCGCCCGGGAGTACGCTGCCGGCCCGGTCTTCCCGCCGGTCGAGGATCTGTTCTCGGCCTATCGGCTCTGCGCACCGTCGGCCTGCCGGGTGCTGATTCTCGGCCAGGATCCCTACCACCGGGCCGGCCAGGCGCACGGGTTGAGCTTCAGCGTGCGTGAGGGTGTGTCCGTGCCTCCGTCGTTGCGCAACGTCTTCAAGGAGTTGGGCGAGGATCTGGGCGTGCCGAAGCCGCGCAGCGGCAACCTCGACGGCTGGGCTGCGCAGGGCGTGCTGTTGCTCAACTCGGTGTTGACCGTTCGCCAGGGCACGCCCGGCTCACACGCGAACCGGGGCTGGGAGGAGTTCACCGACGCGACCATCCGGGCACTCGACGCGCTGGAGTCGCGGGTGGTGTTCCTGCTCTGGGGCGGGTACGCCCGGAAGAAGACGGCGCTTGTCGGCAACCCGCAGCACGTGGTCCTGGAGGCCGGTCACCCCAGCCCGATGAACCCGCGCGGTTTCCTCGGCAGCCGCCCGTTCAGTGCCGCCAACAAGGCGCTCGCCGACGCCGGCCTGCCCACCATCGACTGGGAGCGCTCGGCCGGCTGACCCGTGTGCTCCTGCCCCACGCCGCCCGCACGTACCAGGTGGTGGCAGCCGCCTGGTCAGTCGGTGGAGCCGGTCGGACGACATTTCTTGACTGACGTCGATCGTTGGATAACGATATCGGAAATATAGATGCTCGCTAACGTCTTCAGTCTGGGGGTCAGTGGCGACGCACAGCAGCAGTGGAGCATCTACACAACCGACAGTCCGGCAATTCGTACAACCATGGCGTGGCATCGACGCGCGGTGACCGTCCCTCAACCACCCGCACCCCGCCGATCACGTCACGCCGCCTCTCGCAGGGAGAAGCACACCACCATGAACGAAGTCCCCACTCACCCCAAGAGTCGCCGACGCGGCCGCGTCAGGATGCTGGCTGCCGCCGCCTTCGCCGCAGTGTTGGCCACCACTGGCACCGTCGCGATCTCGGCCAGCCCCGCCCAGGCCGAGGCCGACCGGCAGGTCTGCTCGAACACGGAAGGCACCCACAACGGGTTCTTCTTCTCGTTCTGGAAGGACAGCGGCGACGCCTGCATGGTGTTGCGTGAGAACGGCCGCTACTCCAGTTCGTGGAGCAGGAGCACCAACAACTGGGTCGGTGGCAAGGGCTGGAACCCTGGCACCCGCCGCACGATCAGCTACTCGGGCAGCTACAACCCGGGTAACAACAACAGCTACCTGGCCCTGTACGGCTGGACCCGTAACCCGCTCGTCGAGTACTACGTCGTCGAGAACTTCGGCAGCTACAACCCGAGCAGCGGCGCCACCCGGCTGGGCAGCGTCACCACCGACGGCGGCACCTACGACATTCTGCGCAGCCAGCGGGTCAACCAGCCCTCGATCGACGGCACCCAGACGTTCTACCAGTACTGGAGCGTCCGGCAGCAGAAGCGCAGCAGCGGCACCATCACCACCGCCAACCACTTCGACGCCTGGGCCCGGGTTGGCCTGAACCTCGGTAACCACTACTACCAGATCATGGCCACCGAGGGTTACCAGAGCCAGGGAAGCTCGGACATCACCCTCTCGGAAGGCGGCACCCCCGGCCCCGGCCCGACCAACCCGCCCAACCCGACCACCCCGCCGCCCAGTGGCGGGTCCGGCCAGATGATCGTCGGTCAGCAGTCCGGCCGGTGCCTGGACGTGCCGAACTCGAGCACCAGCAACGGCACCCAGATCCAGTTGTATGACTGCTGGGGTGGCTCGAACCAGCGGTTCACCCACACCTCGAGCAGGCAGCTGACGGTGAACGGCAAGTGCCTGGACGTGCCGAACTCCAGCACGAGCAACGGCACCCGGATCCAGTTGTATGACTGCCACAGCGGCGCGAACCAGCAGTGGAACATCAACTCCAACGGCACGATCACCGGCGTGCAGTCAGGGCTGTGCCTCGACGCCGGTGGTAGCGGTAACGGGGCGATGATCCAGCTGTACAGCTGCTGGGGTGGAGCAAACCAGCAGTGGAGCCGCCGCAACTGATCCGCCGCAACTGATCCGTCGATGAGGGGCCAGGCGCTCACGGGCCTGGCCCCTCATCTCCTGACTACTCATCGTCATGGGTGCGGTGCGCGCGAGCGCTACGACCCGGCGGTGATGGCGGGCGGGCGTCCAAGGGCCGGAGGCGATGCGGCTAGGCTGGTCAATTGTGCTCGTACTGGTGGTGGACAGCTCGACCCCGGCGGTGACCGCGGCGCTCGTCGAGGTCACCGCGAACGCGGTCGTCACCCGGGCGCACCGGTGCACGGTGGATGCCCGCGCGCACGGCGAACTGCTGGCGCCGCAGGTGGAGGCGGTGCTCACCGACGCGGATGCCCGTCCCGCCGACCTGGCCGCGATCGTCGCCGGGGTCGGCCCCGGCCCGTTCACCGGGCTGCGGGTGGGGCTGGTCACCGCCGCCACGATGGGGCAGGTGCTCGACATTCCGGCGTACGGTGTCTGCTCGCTCGACGCCATCGGCCACCCGGCGGCGGCTGGCGAGCCGGTGCTGGCGGCGAGCGACGCCCGGCGGCGGGAGATCTACTGGGCGGTCTACGACGGGGCGGGTGAACGTCTGGTCGGGCCGGAGGTCGGTGCGCCCTCGGTGGCCGCCGATCGGGCCCGGGAACTGGGCGCGACAGTGGCGGTCGGTGACGGTGCCCACCGCTACGCCGAGGCTCTGGGCCTGCCGCTGCGGGCCGAACCCCGCTATCCGGACGCGGGTGCGCTGGCCACCCTGGCCGCCGAGCGGATCCGGGCCGGCGCGGCCGGCGATCCGCTCACCCCGCTCTACCTGCGCCGACCGGACGCGGTGGCCGCCACCGCGCGCAAGCCGGTGCTGCCGTGAGCCGGTCGCGGCCGGCCCGGTTCCGCTGGTGGCACATCGACGAGGTGCTGCCGATCGAAGCGGATCTATTCGGTGCCGAGCAGTGGTCCGCGGCGATGTTCTGGAACGAGCTGTCGCACGGGCACTTCTACCGGGTGTTCACCGACGACGGCGGGGTGCTCGGCTACGCCGGGCTCGCCGTCGCCCCGCCCGACGAGGCGTGGGTGCAGAACATCGCGGTCCGGCGGGACGCGCAGCGCCGGGGGATCGGCCGACTGCTGCTGGAGGCGCTGCTCGCCGAGGCCGGCCGGCTCGGTGTACGCGCCGTTCTACTGGAGGTCGCCGCCGACAACGCCCCGGCCCAGCGGCTCTACGCGATGCACGGTTTCGAACCGATCGGCGTGCGGCGCGGCTACTACCAACCGAGCAACACCGACGCGCTGGTGATGCAGCGCACCCAGGACTGAGAAAGCCCATGGCTGACGAACCACTGATCCTCGGCATCGAAACCTCGTGCGACGAGACCGGCGTCGGTGTCGTACGCGGGCACACCCTGCTCGCCGATGCGCTCGCATCCAGCGTGGACCAGCACGCCCGATTCGGTGGGGTGGTGCCGGAGGTGGCCAGCCGGGCGCACCTGGAGGCCATCGTGCCGACGATGCAGCGGGCATTGACCGAGGCGGGGTTGACGCTCGCCGACGTCGACGCGATCGCGGTCACCGCCGGGCCGGGCCTGGCCGGGGCGCTGCTGGTCGGGGTGGCCGCGGCCAAGGGATACGCGGTCGCCGCCGAGAAACCGGTCTACGGCGTCAACCATCTCGCCGCGCACGTCGCGGTGGACACGCTGGAGCACGGTCCGCTGCCCGAACCGGCGATCGCGCTGCTGGTCTCCGGTGGCCATTCGTCGCTGCTCCTGATCGACGATCTGGCCCGGGGCGTGACCCCGCTGGGCGCCACCATCGACGACGCGGCCGGCGAGGCGTTCGACAAGGTGGCCCGGCTGCTCGGTCTACCGTTTCCCGGTGGGCCTTACATCGATCGGGAGGCCCGGGCCGGCGACCCGGCGGCGATCGCCTTCCCGCGTGGCCTGACCGCAGCCAAGGATCTCGTGGCGCACCGCCACGACTTCTCCTTCTCCGGGCTGAAGACCGCGGTGGCGCGGTGGGTGGAGGCTCGCCAGCGGGCCGGCGAGCCGGTCCCGGTCGCGGACGTCGCCGCGTCCTTCCAGGAGGCGGTCTGCGACGTGCTGGTGAACAAGGCCCTGGACGCCTGCCGTGGTCGGGGTGTGGAGACGCTGGTGATCGGCGGGGGAGTGGCGGCCAACTCACGGTTGCGGGCGATGGCCGAGCAGCGGGCCGCCCGGTACGGCATCCGGGTACGGGTGCCCCGGCCCGGCCTGTGTACGGACAACGGCGCGATGGTGGCGGCGCTCGGCTCGCACCTGGTCGCCTCGGGCGTCGCGCCGAGCCGGCTCGACCTGCCCGCGGATTCGGCCATGCCGCTGACCACGGTCAGCGTCTGAGGAGGACGACGACGTGATCGTACGGATGTGGGAGGCACGGGCTGAGCCGTACGCGCTCGCCGACCTGATCACCTGGGTGTGCGACAGCGCGCTGCCCGAGTTCGAGCACGATCCGCTGCACGTGTCCAGCGAGGTCTTCTCCTCCACCGACCACCGGGTCGTGGTGATCTCCAAGTGGCGCAGCAGCCCTCGGCCGCTGCCCGACCCGCCGGTGATGCTGCTGGCCCGGCAGCCGCATTCCTGGGACTTCACCCAGGTCGACCGCTGAGGCGTCATCGAGCCAGGTCAGGTCAGCGAATCGTCACCGTGGTGGTGGCGGTGGAACGGTCGATCTCGCTGGTTCGGGCGCTGACCCGCAACGTCCAGTCACCGGCGACCGGGAAGTGGATTTCGGCGCTGCCGTGGTGCGGTTCCAGCGCGAACACGTCGACGGTGATCGGCTCGATGCCGGCCTCCGGCAGGGCGGCGGTGACCGTCCACTCCGCCACCGGCAACTCCTTCGCCTGCGGTGTGTAGACGTACGCGTGCAGGCTGTTCGTGGTGCCGGCGACCGCCGGGTAGATGTCGAACTGCAAGGTGAACAGATCGGTGGTGAGCGATTGCGCGACACCCTCCCGGTTCACCCCGTCGGCCGCCGTACCGGCGGACCGACCAGGCGGTGTCTGCACCAGCACCGCCGTCAGCGCCAGCACCACCGCCGTCACGGCGAGTTCCACGCCGGCCGCCCGGGCGACCCACCGGGGTCGAACCGCCGCGACCCGTCGCCTGATCAGTCGGCGTTGCCCGGCCGCCACCGCCAGCACCCCGGCCAGCAGTGCCGCCTTGGCCAGCAGCAGGCGACCGTACGTGCTGCCCCACAGGGCCGAAGGGCGGCCGAGCTCGATCACGGCCTGACCGAGCCCGGCGGCGACCAGCCAGGCCACCGCGAGGGTGGCCAGCCGGGACCAGGCCGGCAGGATCCGGGCGAGCACCCGCTCGTGGGTGCCCCGGAGCAGGAACACGGTAAGCGCGAACAGTCCGCCCAACCAGACGGTCACCCCGGCGACGTGCAGGGTGCCCAGTGCGATGCTCACCGGCGGCAGCGGCGAGGCGACCGGATGCCCGGCCAGTGGCCAGGTGACGAACCCGGCCAGGCCGATTGCCGCCAGTGCCGCACCGCGTACCCGCCCGGCGACGACGCGACCGGCCGACGAACGGTCATCAACACCCCGCAGCACCGCCGGCAGCAGGGCCGCCGCCAAGCCGACCAGCGCCAGCCGGGCGGCCAGCACCACTCCGACGTCGCTGTCCGCGACGGCCCGCAGGTCGGCCAGGGAGAGCTGCCCGACCGGCGCACCGACCACCTGTGCCGCCTGCCCGACCCAGGTGCCGAGCGTGCCGGCGGCGACCAGACCGAGCCCGCACAGCGCGGTGGCCGTGGCACCCCGACGGCGGCGGCGGGGCCACATGGTGGCCGCGAGCAGCGGCGGGCCGACCGCCAGGAGCAGCCCCAGGTACCCGAGGTACTTCGCTACCGGTACCAGCACCCCGGCCGGTGACTCGGACTCCGCCAGGGCCGGCTGCGGCGGGGTCGCCGACGGTGCCCCGGCGGCGAAGGTGAAGCTGCCCGCGACCGGGTGACTGTCGGCCGAGATGACGCGGTAGCTGACCAGGTAGGTGCCGAGTGGACGGTCCGAGGGTCGCAGGGCGATCCGGACGGTCCGGTCCCGAACCTCGGGCTCGCCGACATTGATCCGCTTTCCGTCGGGGGCGAGGACCTGTACCCGGCCGGGGACCACGGCGATGGTTTCGCTGAAGGTCACCAGCACCTCGCGCGGCGCGTACCCGAGCACCTCGTCACGCTGCGGGGTGGTGGCGACCACCACGGCGTGCGCCGCCGCTGGGCCGGCGGGGCCCAGGGCGGCGCACAGTGCGGTGAGGATCAGCCCGAGCAGGGCAGCGGCTCGGGTACGAACGGTCATCGAATCAGGTGGCGGCGATCAGCTGCGACGGAACATGCGGTACGTGAGGAAGCCGCCGGTGCCGAGGGCGCCGAGGAAGATCGCCCAGATCAGCGTGTTGCTGACGCCGATCTGCGGGCCGGTGTTGGCCGACGCGGCGGCGAGCAGGCCGTCGTTGCCCGGGGCCGGCAGTGCGGCGGGCGGCAGTTCGGCGTACCGGACCAGGCCGGTGCTCTCCAGCATCCGCATGTGATCACCGACGAACGTGTTCGCCGAGTTGGCCAGGTCCCGGATGACCTCGTTGCGGGTGCTGGCCCGGACCGCGCCGATGACCGGGAAGATCTTGCCGTGGGCGACCCGGAGCCGGGTGACGAAGATCTGGTCGAAGCGGGCGCCGTTGGCGTCCTTCATCTCGGTGAGCCAGCCCTGCTGCTCGGCGGTCGGCGCGTTGGGAATGACGGCGCTCAGCTTGTTGGCCGCCTCCACGGTGATCCGGTCAAGCTCCTCGTGCTGCCGGGCGATCTCGGCGCCCACCTCGCGGACCACCCGTGACTGGCCCTTCTCGGCGGCCATCTGCCCGGCCGGCATTTCCCAGAGCCCGGCGAGCCGTACCCCGTCGAGCAGGGCCTGGTCGGCGGCGGCGAGTTGCTGAGCGGCGGGCGCGGCCAGAGCCACGCCGGGCAGGACGACGAGGGCTGCGGCGATGGTGGTGAGCAGCACCGCCAAGCGACGGGACCGGTTGCCCTGCCGGCGACGAGCGGAATCCAGCGGTGCCATGTCTGCGACGCCTCCTCGGACGAGAACCGATCGTTGAGCGACGGACGTCCGCACCCCGTCGGCCGTCCGCAACCTGGTACGGATTGTTCGGCCGATCAGTTCACCGATTGGCGAAACCTGCTCGCGAAATCTGGAACTGGAGGTCAGTTGACGTCGAGCGGGTCGGCCAGCAGCCGGTCGAAGGCGAGTTCGCCCGCGCCGACCAGGGGAGCGTCCTCACCGAGCTTCGGGGTACGCAGTCGGACGTGCTCAAGGCAGGCCGGCAGCCCGTTGGAGTTGAGCCGACTGCGCACCTGTGCAGCGGCGGCCAGATAGAGGTCGCGCATGGTGCCGCCGAAGATGACCATCTCCGGGTTGAAGATGTTGACCAGGTTGGCGACGCCGAAGCCGAGCCAGTCGCCGGCCTGGCGTACCGCGATCTGGGCCTGGGCGTCCCCGCGGTCGGCGGCGTCGAAGACCGCCAGCATCGCCTCCCGGCCTCGGGCGTCGGAGCGGCCGGCCGCCCGGAGCAGCCCGTGCTCGCCGATCTCGGTCTCCCAGCACCCCCGGTTGCCGCACTCGCAGCGGGCCCCGTCGCGGACCACCACCATGTGCCCAACCTCGCCGCTGTAGCCGCCGTGCCCGGTCAGCCGCCGGCCTCCGGCGATGATCCCGGCGCCGACGCCGACGTCGCCATAGAGGTAGATGACGTTGTCGCAGCCGGCCGCCGCGCCACGGGCGTGTTCGGCGAAGGCCGCCACATCGGCCACGTTCCCGACCGTGACCGGCACGTCGACCCCGAGTTCCGAGCCGAGCGCCGTGCCGATCGGCTCGTCCACCCAACCGGTGGTGGGCCCGAGCCGGACCAGGCCGTCGTCGCGGCGGACCATGCCGCAGACCGCAACCCCGGCACCGACGCAGACGGCATCCTCCGGCAGCGCCTGCCGCATCTCCTTGACCGCGCCGGCCAGCAGCGGGGCGGCCTCCGCGGCGGTGAGACCGCGGGGGCGGTCCAGTTCCCGGCGGTCGAGCACCGCGCCGCCGAGCCCGACCCGCGCGGCCCGGAGCCGGTCCACCTCGATGCTGTACGCGTACGCGAAGACCCGGTCCGACTCGGGCCGGACGACAAGCGACGGTCGTCCGGCCCGGCCGGTTTCCTTCGGCGCCCCCTCAGTCACCAGGCCGGCCGCGGCGAGGTCGGCGGTGAGCGCGCCGATGGTGCTCCGGTTCAGCCCCAGTGCGGTGGTCAGTTCCGCACGTGTGGTGGCACCGTGCACGTGCACGTAGCGCAGCAGGGCACCGAGATTCTGCCGACGAATCTCATCCTGGCTCGGTCCCACGCGCATCGGTTGTGACTACCTTCGGTGCAGCGGATCAGCGGCTGCCACTGGCTGCGGCTCGTCGGCGCGACAGCGCGTCGACGCTGGCCGCCAGGAGCAGCACCACACCGGTGACCACGTACTTGACGCCGGAGCTGTAGCCCATCAGACCCATGCCGTTGTCGATCACCGCGACCACCGCGCCACCGAGTACCGCGTCCAGCACCCGGCCCTTGCCGCCGAAGAGGCTGGTGCCACCGATCACGGCCGCGCCCACGGCGTAGAGCAGCACGTTGCTGCCGCCGGTGTTCGGGTCGACGGAGTTGGCCCGGCTGGCGGCGACGATGCCGCCGATCGCGGCCATCGTGGAGCAGATGACGAAGACCGAGATGCGGATCCGGTCCACGTTGATGCCGGCCCGGCGGGCGGCCTCCCTGTTGCCGCCGACCGCGTAGACGTGGCGGCCGTAGCTGGTGCGCTGGAGCACGAAGGTCCAGACGATGAGCAGCACGGCGATGATCGGCACCACGATCGGTACGCCCTTGAGCGAGCTGATCAGCACGTTGCGGCTGCGCTCCAGGTTGAGCATGTAGACCGCGAGGCCGAGGATGACCGCCAGCCCGCCGATCCGGGCGAGCACCACGGTCATCGGGTCGGTGATCAGGCCACGCGCGGCGCGATTGCGGTGGCGGAGCAACTGGACGGCGGCGTAGCCGGCGACGGCCACGGCGGCGAGCGCCCAGCCGATCACCGGGGGCAGGTTGCGGTTGGCGATCGCCACCAGCACCGAATCGCGCACCGAGATGTTGCGTCCCTGCTCCATCAGCAGCAGTACCACGCCCTGGAAGGCCAGGAAGCCGGCCAGGGTGACCACGAAGGACGGGATGCCGATCTTGGCGACCAGGAGGCCGAGGATCGTACCGATCACCATGCCGGTGAGCACGGCGGCGGCCACCGCGACGTACCAGGGATATCCGAGCACGGTGACCACGTTGGCCAGCACCGCCGCGCAGACGCCGCTGGCGAAGCCGGCCGACAGGTCGATCTCACCCAGCAGCAGGACGAAGACCAGGCCCATCGCGATCAGGGTGACCGCCGCGCCCTGGGTGAACAGGTTGGCGAAGTTCCCGGCGCTGAGGAAGGACGGCCGCAGGATGGAGAAGATCGTGCAGAGGACGAGCAGGCCGAGGACGGCGGGCAGGGCGCCGATGTCGCCACCGCGTACCCGTCGCCAGTAGTCGCGGACGTGGCTGCCGACGGAGGGCGTCGACGCGACGGCGGCCGGCCCTTCCTGCTTGACGGCGGTGGTGCTCATGAGACGCCTCCCGTGGTGCTACCGGCCGGCGCCGCGCCGTTGCCGTTGGTGGCCGGTTCGCCGGTGAGCCCGAGCCCGCCGGAGCGACCGGCGGTGATCAGCTCGACCACCTGCGCGTGAGTGATGTCGGTGGTCTTCACCTGGGCGACCATCTGGCCGAGGTAGAGCGCGGCGACCCGGTCGGAGACGGCGAAGACGTCGTTCATGTTGTGCGAGATGAGCACGACGGCCAGACCGTTGTCGGCCAGCCGCCGGACCAGTTCGAGCACCTGGGCGGTCTGCGCGACGCCGAGCGCGGCGGTCGGCTCGTCCAGGATCACCAGCTTGCTGTTCCAGAGCACCGCCTTGGCGATCGCCACGGTCTGGCGCTGGCCGCCGGAGAGGCTGGAGACGTGCTGGCGCAGCGACTTGACGGTGCGTACGGAGAGCCCGGCGAGCGTGTCGGCCGCCATCTGTTCCATGGTCGGCTCGTCGAGGACGATGCCGCTGCGCTTCTCGCGGCCGAGGAACATGTTCTGCACGATGTCGAGGTTGTCGCAGAGCGCGAGGTCCTGGTAGACGACCTCGATGCCGAGCGCTGCTGCGTCGCGCGGGCTGTGGATGTTCACCGGCCGGCCGTCGAAGACGAACTGCCCGGCGTCGGTCGGGTAGATGCCGCTGATGCACTTGACCAGGGTCGACTTGCCGGCGCCGTTGTCACCGACGAGCGCGGTGACCTCGCCCGGATAGGCGGCGAAGGCGACATCGCGTAGGACCTGGACGGGACCGAAACTCTTGTCGATCCCGCGTAGCTCCAGCAGAGGGGTCGCGGACACGGGGTTCTCCTTTGTCACGGAGGGAGATCGGGGCCCGTCCAGCGGCGGCACGCCGCCCGGCACGGGGTTACCGTGCCGGGCGGCGCCGCCTAGGCGGGTGAGGTCAGCTGATGCCCGCTTCGGTGCAGAGCGCGGCGAAGTTGCCGGTGCAGACCTCTTCCTTGGTCACGAAACCGTCGGCGATGACGTCCTTGACGTTCTCCTTGTAGATCGCCTGCGGGGTGAGCAGGACGGCGGGGACGTCGCGGTTGCCCTCCGGGTCCTTGACGGTCTGGCCGGTCTCCTTGCGCTCGCCCTTGGCCAGCGCGATGGCCAGCTCGGCGGCGGCGTCGGCCTCCTGCTTGACGGCCTTGTAGACGGTCATGCACTGGTCACCGGCGAGGATGTTCTGCAGGCCCTGCGTGGTGGCGTCCTGGCCGGTCACCGGGACCTTGCCGTTGAGCTTGTTCTTCTTCAGCACCGAGATGGCGGCGTTGCCGAGGCCGTCGTTGGCGGCCAGCACACCGTCGATCTTGCCACCGGTCTGGGTGAGCATCTGCTCGAAGATCGTGGCGGCCTGGGCGTTGTCCCAGTCCGGCACGGACTGGTCCGGGCCCTTGACGTACTCGTTGGCGTCGAACTTGGGCTTGAGGATCGAGTCGTAGCCGTTCTTGAACAGGGTGGCGTTGTTGTCGGTCGGCGACCCGTTCAGGTACGCCACGACCGGCTTCTCCGCCTTCTGGTCGGTCAGGCACTTGGCCAGGCCCTCGCCCTGGAGCTTGCCGACGGCCTCGTTGTCGAAGCTGACGTAGTACTCCGCCGAGCCGCCGAGGGTGAGGCGGTCGTAGTCGATGGTGGCGACGCCCTGCGACTTGGCCTTGTCGAGGACGGCCTTGCCGGTGCCGGAGTCCAAGTTCACGATCATCAGCGCGGTGACGCCGCTCGTGATCATCTGGTCGGCGATGGTCTGGAACTGGGTCTTGTCGCCCTGCGCGTTCTGGATGTCCGCCTCGACACCGGCAGCATCGAAGGCGGCCTGGAGGAACTTGCGGTCAGCGCCCTCCCAGCGGGCGGAGGACTTGCTGTCCGGCAGGATCACGCCGATCTTCGGGGTCACGTCGGAGCCGGCCTGGTCGCCGCCGGACTCGTCGCCACAGGCCGTCAGGCTGCCGAGGGCCAGCAGGCCCACGGTGCCGACGGCGAGGAAGCCCTTGCGCATGTGCAGGGTCCTTTCGAGGGTGGGGAAGGGTGTCGGTGTTTTTGTTTTGTTGTGTCCGGCAACGTATTGCGCGCCACACGCCAGCACAAGGGTGCGCCGGTCATGAGTTTGTTGTCAGCGGTAACAATTCAGCAACGCCCTCGACATCGCGCCGCCACCGTCCGTGTTCCGGTGCCGGCGTCCCGTTCAGCCGGGACTCCTCCGGCCGGGTCAGACGGCGGCGAGGCGTGCGGTCTGCGCGTCGGTGAGCGCGACCAGATCCCCGGGGCTCAGCTCCACCTGGAGCCCTCGGCGGCCGGCCGAGACGTACACCGTCGGGTGCGCCAGGGCGGAGACGTCGAGGACAGTGGGCAGGCGTCGCCGCTGGCCCAGTGGGCTGATGCCGCCGCGCACGTACCCCGTGGCCCGCTCGGCCGCCGCCCGCTCGGCCAGCGTGGCCCGCTTGCCGCCCACGGCCGCCGCCAGCGCCTTGAGGTCGAGATCGCCGGTCACCGGCACCACCGCCACCGTCAGCGCCCCGTCAACCTCGGTGACCAGAGTCTTGAAGACCCGCTCGGGCGCCACCGCGAGCGCGGCGGCGACCAGCGCGCCATAGTTGGGCTCGTCAGGCGAGACGTCGTACGGATGGGTGCGATGGTCGACCTTCCGCTTCGCCAGCAGCGCGATCGCCGGGGTGCCACGTCCCGCCATGTCCGCCAAGGTAGCCCCGGCCCGATACCCGAGCCAGTGCCTTCTCAGCCGGTGGTTCGGCTCCGGGGGCTCGGGTTCAGGCCACCGGGCGGCAGAGCAGGACCGTCGGGGCGCTGGCGACCCGGGTGAGCACCAGGCTCGCCGGCTGGTCGCCGGCCAGCCGCAGGTCGCGCCGGAGTCGCTCGGGTTCCAACGCGGAGCCGCGCTTGAGGATCTCCACCCGGCCGACCTGCCGTTCCCGCAGCAACGCCCGCAGCCGCTTGAGGGAGAACGGCAGCACGTCGGTCACCTCCAGGCAACGGGCGTACGGCGTGCGCTGGGCTGCGTCGGCGTAGAGGTAGGCGATTGTCGGGTCGGCCAACGTGGCGTCCAGCTCGGCCGCCAGCTCGGCCACCAGGTGAGCCCGGACCACCGCCGGATCCGGGTCGTAGACGAAGCGTCGCACCGGCCCGACCACCGCCTCACGTGCCCCGGTTCCGGTCAGCTGGTACGTCGCCGGGCCGTCGGTGTGCCGGCTTCCGCCGCCGGCTCCGTCGGTGTGCCGGCTTTCCCCGTCGGTCGGGTGGCCGGAGGAAACTGCTGCTCCGCTCGGGACGACAGCCGAAAGTTTCTCCTTCAGCACTGTCGCGCGGCGGGGCAGCTCGGCCAGTTCGCCACACCAGAGGGCCGCCTCGACCAGGTCGCCGTCGACGCTCACCCACTCGGCCTCGGCACCGGGCGGGATCAGCGCGTGGTCGATCCCCGGCGCGACCTTCACCACCGTGTGCGGCACCCGCTCGGCCAGGCCGGTCACGAAGTCCCACGGCGGCGAGTACGAGTTCGGGTCGAAGATCCGGCGGCCGGTGCCGGCCCGGCGTCGGGCCGGGTCGCAGAAGACCGCCTCGACCCGGGTCACGTCGAACGCCGTCGCGTCGCCGCACTCGACGGTGACCAGGTCGGCCAGCCCGGCGGCCTGGGCGTTCGCCTCGGCCAGCGCAGCGGTGAGCGGGTCCGCCTCCACCGCGTACACCCGGAAGCCGGTGCGGGCGGCGGCGAGCGCGTCGGCGCCCAGCCCGCAGCCCAGGTCGGCAAGCGTGCTCACCCCGGCGGCGCGCAGCCGCCGCGCCCGCCGGTCGGCGACGACCTGCCGGGTGGCCTGCTCCAGCCCCGGCCGGGTGAAGAACATGCCGGCCGCCGCCGGCCCGAACTTGCCGGTCGCCCGGCGGCGCAGCTCCGCCTGGGTCAGCGCCGCCGCCGCGAGCCCGGCCGGCACCCCGGCCGAGCGCAGCGCCGCCGCCGCGACCAGCGGATCACCGCCGGCCACCCGGGCCGCCGCGTCGAGCGCGGCCGACCCCTCAGCGGTACGCAACGCGGCGAACTGCTCCAGATCCACCCGCCCCATTCTTCCGTCCCGCCCCCGTCCGCCCCGCCGGAGGCCCCGGCCGGCCTCTTGCGGGCATGCCGGTCGCGACTTGCGGCATCTTGGGCCCTCACGCCGGCCGGAAGGCGCGGGTTGCGGCATCTTGGGCTGTCAGCTCGGCGGGAGGCCGCGTCATGCCGCAACCCGCGCGCACACCCGCGGGGCGAGGTCGGGCAACTCGGCAGCCCGGGCCGGGGTGGGCCGGCTTGGGCCGGGCCTGGCCGGGCCGAGTCGGGCCGAGCTGAGCTGAGCGAGCCGAGTCGGGCCGAGCGAGCCGATTCGGGCCGATTCGGGCCGAGTCGAGCTGAGTCGAGCTGAGCGAGCCGAGTCGGGCCGAGTCGAGCTGAGCGAGCCGAGCCGAGTCGGGCCGGGAGGCGGTGGGCGGGCGCGCGGCGCGGGCGGACGCCGCGTCGGGGCCGGGTCTAGCGGGTGGGGGCGTGGGGGGCGACGAAGGCGCGCCAGGCAGCCGGGGTGAAGGCGAGCACCGGGCCGGCCGGGTCCTTGCTGTCGCGTACGGCGACCACGCCGGGCAGGTTGTCGGCGACCTCGACGCAGGCGCCGCCATTGCTGTTGCTGCGGGAGGACGTGCGCCAGGCGGCACGGGTCAGGTCCATGACTTCGCCACTTCCTCGATCAGGCGGGCGGACTGCCGGCGCGGCAGCGCCTCACCGGCCACAGTCTCCCAACGTCGTCCGAGGCTGGCAAGGTCGTTCGGGCTGTCCACAGTGTGCCCCCGGAGCTGGTTGTCCAGGTGCGCCACCTCGGTGCCGTCGGCGAGCCGGGCCAGCACGAACGGCCCGTTGAGTCCGACGTACCACGGGGTCTCGGCCGGGATGACGCGTACCTGGACGTGCGGGCGGTCGGTGAGGCTGCGCAGGTGCTCCAACTGCTCGCGCATCGTCGCGCGCTCGCCCACCTGCCGGCGCAGCACCTGCTCGTCGAGCACCGCGACGAGCTGCGGCGGCTCCTCGCGGGCGAGCACCTCCTGCCGGGCCATCCGGGCCAGCACCCGCTTCTCGATCTGCTCGTCGGTAAGCGGTGGGCCGGCCCGGAGCATCGCCCGCGCGTACGCCTCGGTCTGGAGCAGGCCCGGCACCACGGCCGGGTCGTACCAGCGCAGCGCGACCGCCTCGCGTTCGATCTCGCCCCACGGCCGGAACCAGTCCGGCTCGGCGTGCAGCCGGATCAGCTCCAGCATCCCGACGAAGAGGCCGCCGGTCTCCAGCACCTTGTCGAACCGGGCCAGGTAATCGGCGCTCAGCTGGTTCGGACCGATTTCCATCGCGCTCACCGCCGACGGGGAATAGTTGATCATTTTGCTCAGCTCCTCCTGGCTCAGCCCGCGTACCTTGCGGGCCCGGCGCAACTGGTCGCGCAGGAATCCCAGGGTTGGTATGTCCGCCATCTGCCCGCCCTCCGTGACGTGGTCGCGCCGGAGAGTAAGGGTCGGCGCGCTCGGCGGGAAGGCACTGTCGGCGTGTTGCGGTCAACCCTGGCGAACGGCGACGGAAGACTGCGGAAAGAGTGGCGGTGCGGGTGCGCGAGCGTGGCGACACGGGGGTGGCGGATTGGCACTCTCCTTGACGGAGTGCTAGCCGAGGAATAACCTGCGATTAGCACTCTCACCCTGAGGGTGCCAACCTTCGGGCCCTGGTGTCCGAGGGTTGAACGCCAGGCGGACCGGCACCCGCGACGACGGCCCCGCCCGGTGGCATGTGGCAGATTGACGCTGGTCGGCATGCCGATCGGCAACGAAACCAAGTACCCCAGGAGGGTATGCCCGTGACTACCGCGACCAAGGTTGCGATCAAGCCGCTCGAGGACCGCATCGTGGTCCAGGCGAACGAGGCCGAGACCACCACCGCCTCGGGCATCGTGATCCCCGACACCGCCAAGGAGAAGCCGCAGGAGGGCACCGTCCTCGCTGTCGGCCCGGGCCGGATCGACGACAAGGGCAACCGCGTGCCGATCGACGTCTCCGTCGGCGACACCGTTCTCTACTCGAAGTACGGCGGCACCGAGGTCAAGTACGCCGGCGAGGAGTACCTGGTGCTCTCCGCCCGCGACGTCCTCGCGGTCATCGAGAAGTAAGCAACCGATCAGTGTCGTTGCCCCGGTCCGGCTCGCCGGGCCGGGGCAACGTCGCTTTCGAAGGGACATAGATGGCGAAGATCCTGAGCTTCTCGGACGACGCCCGGCACCTGCTGGAGCACGGTGTCAACGCGCTCGCTGACGCGGTCAAGGTCACCCTCGGGCCGCGCGGGCGCAACGTCGTCCTCGACAAGAAATTCGGTGCGCCGACGATCACCAACGATGGTGTGACCATCGCCAAGGAGATCGAGCTCACCAACCCGTACGAGAACCTCGGCGCGCAGCTGGTCAAGGAGGTGGCGACCAAGACCAACGACGTCGCCGGCGACGGGACCACCACCGCGACCGTGCTCGCCCAGGCCATGGTCCGTGAGGGCCTGCGCAACGTCACCGCGGGCGCCAACCCGGCCGGCCTCAAGCGGGGCATCGACGCCGCCGCCACCAAGGTCTCCGAGGCGCTGCTCGGCAAGGCCGTCGAGGTCTCCGACAAGAAGTCGGTCGCGCACGTCGCGACGATCTCCGCGCAGGACGCCACCATCGGCGAGCTGATCGCCGAGGCGATGGAGAAGGTCGGCCGTGACGGTGTGATCACCGTCGAGGAAGGCTCCGCGCTGCACACCGAGCTGGACGTCACCGAGGGCCTCCAGTTCGACAAGGGCTTCATCTCGCCGAACTTCGTCACCGACGCGGAGTCGCAGGAGTCGGTGCTGGAGGACGCGTACGTCCTGATCACCACGCAGAAGATCTCCGCGATCGAGGAGCTGCTGCCGCTGCTGGAGAAGGTCCTCCAGAACAACAAGCCGCTGCTCATCATCGCCGAGGACGTCGAGGGTCAGGCGCTGTCCACCCTGGTGGTAAACGCCATTCGCAAGACCATCAAGGTCTGCGCGGTCAAGGCGCCCGGCTTCGGTGACCGCCGCAAGGCGATGCTCCAGGACATGGCGATCCTCACCGGCGCCGAGCTGGTCGCCCCGGAGCTCGGCTACAAGCTCGACCAGGTCGGCCTGGAGGTGCTGGGCAGCGCCCGGCGCATCGTGGTCGACAAGGAGAACACCACCGTCGTCGAGGGTGGTGGCCAGGCCAGCGAGGTGGCCGACCGGGTCGCGCAGATCCGCAAGGAGATCGAGGCCTCGGACTCCGAGTGGGACCGGGAGAAGCTCGCCGAGCGGCTGGCCAAGCTCTCCGGCGGTGTGGCGGTGGTCAAGGTCGGTGCGGCCACCGAGGTCGAGATGAAGGAGCGCAAGCACCGCATCGAGGACGCCATCGCCGCGACCAAGGCCGCGGTCGAGGAGGGCACCGTGCCCGGCGGAGGCGCCGCCCTGGCGCAGATCCTGTCGGTGCTCGACGACGACCTCGGCTTCACCGGCGACGAGAAGGTCGGCGTGTCGATCGTGCGTAAGGCACTTGTCGAGCCGCTGCGCTGGATCGCCCAGAACGCCGGCCACGACGGCTACGTCGTCGTGCAGAAGGTCACCGGCAGCGACTGGGGCCACGGCCTCGACGCCGCCGTCGGCGAGTACGTCGACCTGACCAAGGCTGGCATCATCGACCCGGTCAAGGTGACCCGCAACGCGGTCACCAACGCCGCGTCGATCGCCGGTCTGCTGCTCACCACCGAGAGCCTGGTGGTGGAGAAGCCGGCCGAGCCGGAGCCCGCCGCGGGTGGCCACGGCCACTCGCACGGCCACGGTCACAGCCACCAGCACGGCCCGGGCTTCTGAGCCTGCCGTACGCCGAACGTGGGGCGCACCGTCGACCAGACGGTGCGCCCCACGCGTCTTGAGTCTGGGCGGTCGTGCCCCGGGTTGACTTCGGTCGCGTCCCGGCCGGCTTCGGGCGGCCTCGGTCGTGCCCCGGCTGGCGTCGGGCGTGCCCCGAGCGTCGTCGGGCGTGGCTCCGGGGCGTCGGACGCCGACCGGGCTGTGTACCGGTGACGAGAGGTTACGGAACGCCGACGGCGACTTCCGGACCGTTGGTCGGTGGGAAACACTGGGCGGGTGAGCAGCACGACACCCCGGTTCGCGGCCCTGGCCGGCGTCGCCGCCGCTGCGGCGGCCATCGGCACCGCCGAACTGGTCGCCGCCCTGACCGGCCCCCGCTCGTCCCCGCTCGTCGCGGTCGGCGGTCTCGTCGTGGACACCGCCCCCGAGCCGGTCAAGCGGTTCGGCATCGAGGTCTTCGGCACGTACGACAAGATCGCCCTGCTGGTCGGTACGGCATTGCTGCTCGGCGGCTTCGCTGCCCTGTTGGGCATGCTGGCCGTCCGCCGCCTGACGGTCGGCCTGGCCGGCATCGTCGTCTTCGGCGGGATCGGCGCGGCAGCGGCCCTGACCCGGGCCGGCGCGGACGCCGCCGACGTGCTGCCGTCGCTGGTCGGAGCGGTGGTCGGCGGGGTGGCGCTCTGGGCGTTCGTCGCCGGTCCGCTCGAACTCGACCCCTGGCCCTGGTCCCCGCCGACGCCGGTCGGCCCGCCCTCCGTGACCGGTCCCGCTGCCGAGCCGGACCCGGATCCGGTCGGAACCGCCGGGGTCCCCGACGGGACGGCGACCGACCCGACCGCGTCGGCCGGAAGCCCGTCGGTCCCGGGAAGCCCGCCGGCCCTCGGACGCCCGTCGGACCCCGGTGGCCCGTCAGGCCCCGCAGCGCCGGGGCGGCGGGTCGACCCGGACTCGCGGCGGCGGTTCCTCACCGGTGTCGGCACGGTGCTCGGGGTGGCCGCCGTCGGGGGAGTCGCCGGGCGGTGGCTCGCTGGCCGTCAGGGGGTGTCGGCCGCCCGCGAGGCGATCACGCTGCCGGCCCCGGTCTCCGCCGCACCAGCGGTGCCGGCCGGCGCCGACCTGGCCCAGCCCGGGCTGACCAGCTACGTCACGTCGAACCGGAGCTTCTACCGGATCGACACCGCGCTTGTGGTGCCGCAGGTCGATCCGACGACCTGGCAGTTGCGCATTCACGGCCGGGTCCGTAACCCGGTCACGCTGAGCTACGCCGATCTGCTCGCCCGGCCCATGGTGGAGCGGTACGTGACGCTGGCCTGCGTCTCCAACGAGGTCGGCGGCGACCTGATCGGCAACGCGCGGTGGCTCGGCGTACCGATCCGGGAACTGCTCGACGAGGTGGGGCCGCTGGACGGAGCCGACCAGGTGGTCGGGCGTTCGGTGGACGGTTGGACCTGTGGCACCCCGACCGCCGTGCTGCGTGACGGGCGGGACGCGTTGCTTGCCGTCGGCATGAACGGCGAGCCGCTGCCGGTGCAGCACGGCTTCCCGGCCCGGATGGTGGTGCCGGGCCTGTACGGCTACGTGTCGGCGTGCAAGTGGATCACCGAACTGGAGTTGACCAGCTTCGCGGACTTCGACGCGTACTGGGTGCCCCGGGGGTGGTCGGCGCAGGGGCCGGTGAAGACGCAGTCGCGGATCGACACGCCCCGCCCGCGCAACCGGCCGGCCGCCGGCCCGGTCACGGTCGCGGGCGTCGCCTGGGCGCAGCACCGGGGCATCGACCGCGTCGAGGTACGCGTCGACGAAGGGCCCTGGCAGGAGGCCCAACTGGCGCCGACCATCTCGGTGGACACCTGGGTGCAGTGGTCATGGCAGTGGCCGGCCACCCCGGGGGAACACACCCTCCAGGTCCGGGCGACGGACAGCACCGGCGAGACGCAGACCGGCGAGCCACGCGGCGTCGCGCCCGACGGCGCCACCGGCTGGCACTCCATCAAGCTCACCGTCACCTGACCCCACCCGCACCACCCCATCCGCACCACCCCACCCGCACCACCCACCCGCACCGGTTGATCATGAGGTTGTTGTTGCCCCGTCGGCGTGTCGATGACAACAACTTCATGATCGATCCGCCGGTAGTGGCGGGAGTGGGGCGGACAGCGCGACGCCGCGTCCCTCGGGTCGGGACGCGGCGTCGGTGGTGCGGTTGGTCAGGCGACGTTGCGCTGGATGGGCACCGTCGAGCGGTGCGAGCTGCCCAGCCGGGCCTCCAGCCGGTTGACGTCGACGCGGGTCTGTCGGCGGTCGGCGAGGTCCTCCCAGCCGACCGCGAGCAGCCGCAGCCGCTCGGACTCACTGAAGCCACCCCACACGCCGTACGGCTCGCGTACCGCAAGAGCGTGCGCGGCGCACTCGGCGCGGACGGGGCAGGAACGGCAGACGGCCTTGGCGGAGGATTCCCGGCGCAGCCGGGACGATCCCCGCTCACCGTCGGGGTGGAAGAACTGGGCGCTGTCGCGGCCTCGGCAGGCACCAAGCCGCTGCCAGTCCCAGAGGTCGATGATGGGTCCGGGCAGTCTACGTACGTTCGACATCAGCACCCCTCCTCTCGCGCGGCACCGCGAGACAGCTTGTGGCCGGTTGTCCGGGCGGCGGGCCGCGCAGGCGCACCGTTCCCGGCCTGGCCACTCCCTACCCGGGCGTCCCTCGCCTCACACGTCTTTGATCCAAAGCATCTGACAGATTGCGGCATATGCCCTATCTGTCGGAAAAGTTGGGAGGATTGCCCGGAACCTCCTCCCGACCGGGGCCGGTCATGGTCTGCTCGTCAGCGGAGAGGAGATGCCTGTGCGTACCGTTCTCGTGTGCGTTCGAACGCCGCTCGCGGCGCAGCACCTGACCTCCGCGGCAGCGCGGTTGGGATTGTCGGGTGCCGTCCGGACGGCGGTCTCCGACCCCGAGGTGATGTTGCGGCTGGCCGAACGTCCGGCCGACGTGGTGCTCGCCGACACCGCACTAACCCGCCCCGACAGCGTCGGCTTCGTCCGCCGGGTGCTGGCCCGCGCTCCGCAGGCCGCTGTCCTGCTGCTCGGTGCCGAGGAGTCCGAGGCGGCGGCGGCGACCATCGGCGCCGGGGCGCGTGGGCTGATTCAGGGGGTCGACCAGGATCTGACCAGCGCCGTCGCCAAGGCGCTGCTGCTGCTGGCCGCGCCCGGTCGGACCAACCGACACCGGATCGCTGATCCCGCCCGGGACGCCGCAGCGGTCGGCAGCCCGACCCGCCCGGCACCCGGCGGTCGCACCGGCGGCGATGCGCCCACCGCCTGGGCGGGTACGGACGCGGCGGGCAGCCCGGCGGTGGTGCCGGTGCAGCGTGGCGACGATCCGGCCGAACCGGGTGCCGAGTCCGAGCCGGACAAGCCCGCATCGCCAGCGCGGACCGACCGGTCCGTGATCGGCCTCACCGAGCGGGAGCTACAGGTGCTGCTCGGCATGGCCGAGGGCAAGAGCAACGCCGAGATCGGCCGGGAACTGTTCGTCTCCGAGGACACCGTCAAGACCCACGCCCGGCGGCTGTTCCGCAAGCTCGGTGCCCGCGACCGGGCGCACGCCGTGGCCGCCGGCTTCCGGGCCGGGCTGGTCGCCTGAGTTCGCCGGCCGGATCGGTCCGGCCGAGTTCGCCGACCACGCCGGTCAGGCCGATCTGGCAAGTCGGGTCGGCCATGGCGGTCCGGCCGGCCATGGCGGTCCGGCCGGCCATGGGGGTCCGGCTGGCCACGGCGGTCGGGTCGGCCACGCCGGTCGGGTCGATCTGGCAGGTCAAGTCGGCCGGGCAGGTCGGGCTGGTCCGGGCGAGTTGAGCTGGCGGCAGCGGGTCAGCGCTCCGCGCCGGGCTCGTCGTCGGTGCCCTCGCTGAGGGTGTCGTGCACGCCGTCGGCGTAGCCGCGCGCGTAGTCCCAGGTGACGTAGTGGTCGGGGTCGGGATCGTAGGCAGGCTCGTGCACCCGTGGGCGCCCGGAGTTGAGCAGGTGCCGCAGGTTGCCCCGGAGCAGGTCCCAGTCGAAGTAGTGCGGTTCCCGGCAGTCCTCACACTCGATGACCAGCCCGCGTACGCCGATCGGCGCGAGCAACGCCTGGTAGATCTCCAGGTCGGCGAGGTCCTCCAGCACGTCCTGGCGCTCGACGTCGGTCAGTGGGTCCAGCGGCGCGTCGTCGCCGGTGGCGTCCAGGTCGGCCGCCGGATCGGTCGGGTCGCCGGTGAACGGGTCGATGGGATCGTCGTGCACCCCCTCACCGTAGTCCCCTGCCACCGTCGACGCCTGTCCCCCGGTCGCGCGAGCCGTTACCGGGGCGGGCGCCGCGCGGTTCAGGTGGTGAAAGCTTCAGTGGGTACGATGAGGCTGACGCACCCTCGCCCGGCGTTCGCCGGTGCCCCCGTGCCACCTCGCTGAAGCCCGGTTCGAGCAGCTCAGGAGAGCAATCGTGGAGAATTCGCCCCGTACCGACCTTTCCGCCGGCGTCGAGGGCGGCGAGCTGGGCGGCCATCTGCCCGAGCTGCCCGCCGGTTCGGCCAGGGTGGTGCCGCTGGGGCTGACCTTCGACGACGTGCTGCTCCAGCCGGGTGAGTCCGACGTGGTACCGAGCCGGGTGAACACCATCACCCGGTTGACCCGTAACGTCTCGCTCTCCATCCCGCTGCTGTCCAGCGCGATGGACACGGTCACCGAGGCCCGGATGGCGATCGCGATGGCCCGCCAGGGTGGCATCGGCGTGCTGCACCGCAACCTCTCGGTGGAGGATCAGGCGCTCCAGGTCGACCTGGTCAAGCGCTCCGAGTCCGGCATGATCACCAACCCGGTGACCGCGAGTCCGGACGACACCCTGCGCGAGGTCGACCAGCTCTGCGGGCGCTACCGCATCTCGGGGGTGCCGGTGGTGGACGCCCAGGGGCAGTTGGTGGGCATCGTCACCAACCGGGACATGCGCTTCGTCTCCGACCCGGCCGTGCCGGTTCGCGAGATCATGACCAAGGCGCCGCTGGTCACCGCACCGGTCGGGGTGAGCAAGGACGAGGCGCTCGGCCTGCTGCGCCAGCACAAGGTCGAGAAGCTGCCGATCGTCGACGGCTCCGGCAAGCTGCGCGGGTTGATCACCGTCAAGGACTTCACCAAGAGCGAGCAGTACCCGAGCGCCACCAAGGACGAGGCCGGGCGGCTGCGGGTGGCGGCAGCCATCGGTGTCGGCGAGGACGCGTACAAGCGGGCCCGGGCGCTTGTCGACGCCGGTGTCGACGTCATCATCGTGGACACCGCCCACGGTCACCAGCGCGCGGTGCTGGAGATGGTCAGCCGGCTCAAGAAGGACGTCGCCGTCGACATCGTCGGCGGCAACGTGGCGACCTACGCCGGCGCGAAGGCCCTGGTCGACGCCGGTGCCGACGGCGTGAAGGTGGGTGTCGGCCCGGGGGCCATCTGCACCACCCGGATCGTGGCCGGCGTCGGCGTTCCGCAGATCACGGCGATCATGGAGGCCGCCCGGGCGGCCCGCCCGGCCGGCGTGCCGGTCATCGGGGACGGCGGCATCCAGTATTCCGGCGACATCGCCAAGGCACTTGTCGCCGGCGCGGACACGGTGATGCTCGGCAGCCTGCTGGCCGGCTGCGAGGAGAGCCCCGGTGAGCTGATCTTCGTCAACGGCAAGCAGTTCAAGACGTACCGCGGGATGGGTTCGCTCGGCGCCATGCAGTCCCGTGGGCAGGCCAAGTCCTACTCCAAGGACCGCTACTTCCAGCAGGACGTGACAAGCGACGAGAAGCTGGTCCCGGAGGGCGTCGAGGGCCAGGTGCCGTACCGTGGGCCGCTGGCCCGGGTGGCCCATCAGCTGGTCGGCGGCCTGCGCCTGGCGATGGGGTACGCAGGCGCGGAGAACATCCCCGAGCTGCACCAGCGGGGTCAGCTCATCCGGATCACCGCGGCCGGGCTCAAGGAGAGCCACCCGCACGACATCCAGATGACCGTCGAAGCGCCCAACTACCACACCCGCTGACCTCTCCCACCACCCCCGAAGACATCTGGAGTGCCCCATGCGTGACGTGGTCGAGATCGGGCTGGGCAAGACCGCGCAGCGCGGCTACCACCTGGACGACATCGCCATCGTGCCGTCCCGCCGGACCCGGGACGTCGACGACGTCTCCACCGGATGGCAGCTCGACGCGTACCAGTTCGGCATTCCGTGCGTCGGGCACCCCTCCGACGCGACGATGAGCCCGGCCTCGGCGGTCCGGCTCGGTCAGCTCGGCGGGCTCGGCGTACTAAACGTCGAAGGGCTGTGGACCCGCTACGAGAACCCGAGCAAGGTGCTGGAGGAGCTCGGCGGCCTCGACGAGGACGCCCGCGCCACCAAACGGCTCCAGGAGGTGTACGCCGAGCCGATCCGGCCGGATCTGATCACCGAACGGGTCCGCGAGCTGCGTGACGGTGGCGGCACGGTGGCGGTGCGGGTCTCCCCGCAGCACACCCTGGCGCTGGCGCCGGTCATCCTCGACGCGGGCGTCGACATCCTGGTCATCCAGGGCACCATCGTCTCGGCCGAGCACGTCTCGACCACCGACGAGCCGCTCAACCTCAAGGAGTTCATCGCCGACCTCGACCTCCCGGTCATCGTCGGCGGCTGCACCGACTACAAGACGGCCCTGCACCTGATGCGCACCGGCGCGGCCGGCGTGATCGTCGGTATCGGCGGGGACGAGTGGTCCACCACCGAGTCGGTGCTCGGCATCCGGGTACCGATGGCCACCGCGATCGCCGACGCTGCCGCGGCCCGGCGCGACTACCTCGACGAGACCGGCGGGCGGTACGTGCACCTGATCGCCGACGGCGACATCCGGACCTCCGGCGACATCGCCAAGGCCCTCGGCTGCGGTGCGGACGCGGTGATGCTCGGCGAGCCGCTGTCGCTGTGCGAGGAGGCGCCGGCCGGCGGGTCCTGGTGGCACTCGGCGGCCAGCCACCCGTCGCTGCCCCGCGGCGCCTTCGAGACCGCCGGTGAGCCCCTCGGCTCGATGGAGCGCCTCCTCTTCGGCCCCGCCGACGAACCGGACGGCCAGCTCAACCTCTTCGGCGGCCTGCGCCGTGCCATGGCCAAGTGCGGCTACCGCGACCTCAAGGAGTTCCAGAAGGTCGGCCTGGTCCTGGACCGCTGAGCCCGCCCCTCCCGCCGAGTCGATCGTGCAGTTGTGGCACCCGGTCGGATGGGTGATGCCCGATTCGCCACGTGCCACAACTCCATGATCGACGGAGCGGGCGCAGTAGGCTCGGGCTGGTGAGCAGCAGGGTTGGCAGGTGGTGGGGGGCCGGTGCGGCGGCGGTGATCGCGGCCGTGGTGGCGGCGGTCGTACTGGTCATCGGCATCGGGGACCGGGACGCGGCGGAGCCGGGCGGGTTCCGGGCGGGCAGCGTCGATCTCGGCGACCCGTACGTGCCGGGCAGCGGCAACGGCGGCTACGACGTGGCCCACTACCGGCTCGTGGTGCGCTACGACCCGGCTGATGACCGGCTCACCGGCAACGCCGAGATCACCGCGACCGCCACCCATGCGCTGTCCCGATTCAACCTGGACCTGTCCGGGTTGGAGGTCAGCTCGGTGACCGTGGACGGTGCCTCGGCCGAGCACCGGCGGGACGACGGCGAACTCGTGGTCACCCCGGCCCGGGGGCTCGACTCCGGTAGTCGGTTCACGGTGGAGGTCACGTACGGCGGCGTGCCCGAGGCGGACGCCGACGGCGTGCTGGGCAGTGGCGGTTTCCAGCACACCGACGACGGCGCGATCGCCCTCGGCCAACCACACTCGGCGGCCACCTGGTTCCCGGTCAACGACCATCCGTCGGACAAGGCCACCTACGACCTTGAGGTGACCGTCCCGGACGGGCTCGCCGCGCTCAGCAACGGGGTACCGGGGGAGCAGACCAGCGCCGACGGCTGGACCACCTGGCGCTGGGCCGAACGTGCACCGATGGCGAGCTACCTCACCACTCTGGTGATCGGCGACTACCGGGTGCAGACCGACGAGCACGCCGGCAAGCCCGTGGTCACCGCCGTACCGGACGGACTGCCGGCGACCGGGCCGGCGGCGGCCTCCCTGGCCCGCACCGGCGAGATCGCCGACTTCCTGACCACCCGCTTCGGGCCGTACCCCTTCGAGTCGTACGGCGGCGTGGTGGTCTCCGACGGCCGGATCGGGTACGCGCTGGAGACCCAGTCCCGGCCGGTCTACGGGCCGGGTTTCTTTCGCGGCGGTGAGCCGAACTTCAGCGTGGTCGCCCACGAGCTGGCCCACCAGTGGTTCGGCAACAGTGTGGCGCTGGCCCGCTGGGGTGACATCTGGCTCAACGAGGGCTTCGCCAGCTACGCCGAGTGGCTGTGGGAGGAGCACGACGGCGGGCGCAGCGCCCAACGCAACTTCGAACTCCAGTACGCGGCCACCGACTGGTCCCGGCGCACCCTCGATCCCGGCCCCGGTCAGATGTTCAGCACCGCCGTCTACAAGCGTGGGGCGCTGACCGTGCACGCGCTGCGGCGTACCGTCGGCGACGACGCCTTCTTCGAGATCCTGCGGACGTGGACCAGCGAGCGTCGGGACGGCACGGCCACCACCGACGACTTCGTCGCCCTGGCCGAGCGGGTTTCCGGGCGTGAGCTGGGCCCGTTCTTCGACACCTGGCTGACCGGCACCGCCGCCCCCGCCCTGCCCTGACGGGCGCTTCGTCCACCCGGCCACCCTCGGCCGGAGAACGGCCCGCCGCAACCGCCGGATCGACGTACTTCCGGTGATTATTCGATCGGTAGGCTGCGGCCTGCGATCGGACGGTCGGTCGCGCGGGCCGGCCGTCGGTCGGTCCCGTGTCACGGGGAGGACGTGCGATGACAGGTGTGCGGACGCACCTGCGGCGGAGCGTGGCTTTGCTGCTGGTGGGGACGTTGGGGCTGACCGGCTGTGATTCGGCCGCCCCGGAGGAGACGGAGCCGAGCGCGGCAACGCCGAGCGAGTCGGCCGCACCGGCACCGGACTTCCAGCCGGGTGCCGCAGGGGCCGGGGATCCGTACTTTCCCAGCTACGGCAACGGCGGCTACGACGTCGCCGGCTACACGGTGAAGGTCCGCTACGACCCGGCGAAGGACCAGTTGAGCGGTGTCACCACGGTCCAGGCGAAGGCGACGGCCGACCTGTCGTCGTTCAACCTCGACCTGGCGCATTTGAAGGTCAGCGAGGTCACGGTGGACGGTGCACCGGCGCAGCACCGGCAGGAGAAGAACGAACTGGTCGTGACTCCGGCCGACGGGCTGGTGTCCGGCCGGGACTTCACCGCCGAGATCACGTACGCGGGTAAGCCGAAGTCGCTGAAGAACGAGGCGGTCGGCGAGGGTGGCTGGCTGCACACCAGCGACGGCGCGATCGCGCTCGGCCAGCCCGAGTCGGCCAGCACCTGGTTCCCGGTGAACGACCACCCGTCGGACAAGGCCACCTACCGGTTCGAGATCACCGTCCCGGACGGGCTGACCGCGATCAGCAACGGCGTCCCGGGCGGCAAGACCAGCACCGACGGCTGGACCACCTGGCGCTGGGCCGAGAACACGCCGATGGCCAGCTACCTGAGCATGGTGACGATCGGGAAGTTCCGGATCACCGAGGGCAGCCACAAGGGACGGCCGGTGTTCAACGCGGTGACCAGGAAGGTGTCCAAGGGCGCGGCGGACGCCTCGATGGCCAAGACCATCAAGGTGGCCGACTACCTGGAGACCGTCTTCGGTCCGTACCCGGTCGAGGCGTACGGCGGTGTGGTCGTCTCGGACGAGCGGATCCGGTACGCGTTGGAGACACAGAGCAGGTCGGTCTACTCGGCGGGCTTCTTCCGGCGGGGCGAGAACACCGGCGTCGTCGCGCACGAGGTCGCCCACCAGTGGTTCGGCAACAGTGTGGCGCTGAGTCGGTGGCAGGACATCTGGCTCAACGAGGGTCTCTCGTCGTACGCCGAGTGGTTGTGGGCCGAGCACACCGACGAGTTCACCGCGAAGGAGGCGTTCGAGATCCGGATGGCGCGGGTACCGGCGGAGGTCTGGCGTACGCCGCCGGGCAAGCCGGGGGTGAAGAACATGTTCAGCGAGTCGGTCTACCAGCGCGGCGCGATGACGGTGCACGCCCTGCGGGTGTCCGTGGGCGACAAGGCGTTCTTCGAGATCCTCAAGACCTGGGCGCGGGAGAAGCGCGACGCCAACGCCACCACGGAGGAGTTCGTGGCGCTGGCCGAGCGGATCTCCGGTGAGAAGCTGGACAAGCTCTTCGACGCCTGGCTCTACGGCAAGAAGAAGCCCGCCGCTCCGAAGCGCCTCTAGGGTTCGTCCGCCACCGGGCGAGGCGTTCATCGCCCGGTGGCGGGCAGCTCAGCTCTTGACCTTCAGTTTCGGATGTTCGGCCAGGAAGGCGTCGGCCTTGCCGGCGCGCAGCTCGGTGAGGAAGCGGCGGCCGACGGAGGTCAGTTCCTCGCCCCGGTAGGCGTTGCCCCGGCCCACCGACGCACCGGGCAGCCCGACCAGCGTGACCGCCTGCGGCGGCAGCGTGCCGAGGGCGTACGCGAAGTCCACGATCCGCCGGCCACCGACGTAGAGCAGTGCGTCGCCGAGCGCCGCGACGACCTGCTCGACCCGCTCGGGCTGCCGGGCCAGGTCCGCATCGAGGATCTTCCCGATCAGCGCCCGGATCAGCTGCTGGTGGTGGCGTTGCCGGGCGTAGTCACCACCGGGTAGGTAACGCTGGCGGGCGTAGTCGAGGGCCTGCCAGCCGTTGAGGTGACGCTCGCCGGGTTCGTAGACCATCTGTGGCCCGACGTAGCCGCCCACCCCCGGGCCCGGCTTCCGGTGCTTGCCGTCGGGCTGCCGGTGCCGGGACACGACCCGCTGGTCGACGCGGATGTCCACGCCACCCAGACTGTCGACCAACTCGTCGAAGCCGCCGAAGGTGAGCACCGCGCCCGCGTCGATGCGTAGGTCGGTGTAGTCGCTGACCGTGCGGCGCAGCAGCTCATACCCCTGGGCGGGGTCGGGTCGCTTGGGGCGGTCCGGTACCCGGCTGCCGTAGCTCATCGCATGGGTGAGCTTGGTCCGCCCGCCCGGGTAGCCGGCCGGCTTGTACGCCGGAATGTCCACCACCAGATCGCGGGGGAGAGAGAAGAGGTACGCCTGGGACAGCCCCGCCGGCACGTGCAGCACGAGTACGGCGTCGGCGTGCGGCTCCCAGCCGGGCACACTCACCCGGGTGTCCACCCCGACCAGCAGCAGGTTGAGCGGGCCGGTGATGTCGGCACCCGGCGGCGGGCTCGGGCTCGGACTGGGGCTCGGGCTGGGCGACCCGCTCGGACCGCCGGTGGCGGTGGTCGGTGTCCGGCGGTCGTCGCCGACCGTACGGGCCACCACCACGCCGATCACTGCGACCACCGCGAGCGTGACCAGACCGGCCAGCGCCAACGTCAACCGTCTCCGGTCTCCTCCGAGCATCATCCCCCGCCTCCTTAGGGCGTCTGCCGAACCCCTGGCCGCCTGCGACGCCGCCTGCGACTCCGCCTCGGCTCGGCGGTGGACTTCGACACCCGCCTGGGTCGATACCGGTCCAACGCGGTGAACCGGGCTCGTGGTTGCGTCCCGATCGGGCGAGGTCGACGCGGTGCGGAGCATGATCGCGCGGAATCGGGTCCTGGCGCGAGAGCTACTCGCGAGTAATGATGCGTTCATGCGGTACGACGTGGTGGTCATCGGATCAGGTTTCGGCGGCAGCGTCGCCGCATTGCGGCTGGCCGAGAAGGGCTACTCGGTCGGCGTACTGGAGGCGGGCCGGCGGTTCGCCGACGACGATTTTCCGCGGACGTCGTGGCGGCTGCGGCGCTTCCTGTGGGCGCCGAGGCTCGGTTGTTTCGGCCTACAGCGCATCACCCTGCTCCGGGCGGCCGGCCGGCGGGCCGGCGGCGGCGTACTGGTGCTGTCCGGAGCGGGCGTCGGCGGCGGTTCGCTTGTGTACGCCAACACCCTCTACGAACCCCTGGACGCCTTCTACGACGACCCGCAGTGGCGGCACCTCACCGACTGGCGGGCTGAGCTGGCTCCCCACTACGACCAGGCCAAGCGGATGCTCGGGGTGACCACATACCCGATCGCCACCGCGGCGGACCGGGCGATGCGGCAGGTCGCCGAGCGGATGGGAGTGGGGCACACCTTCCACGCCACCCCGGTCGGCGTGCACCTCGGACGGCCGGGGGAGCGGGTCGCCGACCCGTACTTCGGCGGGGCCGGCCCGGAGCGTACCGGCTGCACCCACTGCGGCGCCTGCATGACCGGCTGCCGCTTCGGCGCGAAGAACACGCTTGTCAAGAACTATCTCTGGCTGGCCGAACGGCTCGGCGTCCGGGTACATCCACTGACCACGGTGACCGCGGTCCGGCCGGTCGACGGCGGGTACCAGGTGCACACCGAGCGCACCGGCGCCTGGCTGCGCCGGAGCCGGCAGGTGATCCACGCCGACCAGGTGGTCTTCGCCGCCGGCGCGCTGGGCACCCAGCGGTTGCTGCACGAGATGCGGGAACGTGGCCACCTGCCCGGCCTCTCGCCCCGACTCGGCGAGCTGACCCGGACCAACTCGGAGGCGATCCTCGGTGCCTCCGTGCCGCACCGGCGGGCCCGCGAGCGTGGCGTGGACTTCACCGAGGGGGTGGCCATCACCAGCTCGTTCCACCCGGATCCACAGACCCACATCGAGCCGGTCCGCTACGGCCGGGGCTCGAACGCGATGGGGCTGCTCCAGTCGCTGCTTGTCGACGGCGGGCCGCACCGGCTGCGCCGGTGGCTCGGCCAGTTGCTGCGGCAGCCCCGGGTCGCCGCCCGGTTGCTCTCCGTCCGCCGCTGGTCGGAGCGTACGGTGATCGCCCTGGTGATGCAGTCGACCGACAACTCGCTGACCCTCCGGCTGCGGCGTGGGCCGCTCGGCCGTCGGCTCGTCTCCGGCCCGGGCCACGGCCGCCCCAACCCGACCTGGATCCCGGCCGGCAACGAGGCGGTCCGGCTGCTCGCCGAGGAGATCGACGGTACGCCGGGCGGCGCGCTGACCGAGCCGTTCGACATCCCGGTGACCGCGCACATCCTGGGCGGTGCGGTGATCGGTGCCACCGCCGCCGACGGCGTGATCGACCCCTACCACCGCGTCCACGGCCACCCGGGCCTGCACGTCGTCGACGGTGCCGCCATCTCGGCCAACCTCGGCGTCAACCCGTCCCTCACCATCACCGCCCAGGCCGAGCGCGCCCTCTCCCTCTGGCCCAACAAGGGTGACCCCGACCCCCGCCCCGCCCCCGGCTCCCCCTACCGCCCCCTGCCCCCCGTCCCCCCACACCACCCCGCCGTCCCCCCACACGCCCCCGCCGCCCTCCGCCACCCCTGACCCCGCCCCCCACCCCCCACCCCCCGCCCCCCGTCTCCTCGATCTTGCACTTGCTGTCCGTGCATAACGTCGTATAGCGGTCATAACGGCGACCGAAAGTGCAAGATCGGCGGGGGAGGGCCGATGGGGGCGGTGGGCGGGGGAGGGAGCGTCACGCTCGGTAGGATTGCCGGCTATGAGCCTGCCGCGTCCTGTCCTCGTGGTCGACTTCGGAGCCCAGTACGCCCAGCTGATCGCGCGCCGGGTACGCGAGGCGAAGGTCTACTCCGAGATCGTCCCGCACACCATGCCCGTGGCCGAGATGCTGGCCCGCGATCCCGCCGCGATCATCCTCTCCGGCGGCCCGGCCAGCGTCTACGAGCCGGGCGCTCCGCAGGTCGACGACGGGCTGTTCACCACGGGCGTGCCGGTCTTCGGCATCTGCTACGGGTTCCAGGCGATGGCCCGCTCCCTCGGCGGCACGGTGGCCCGCACCGGCGGCCGCGAGTACGGCGGCACCCCGCTGCGCCCCCGCCTGCTCGAACCAGGCGTACTGCTCCGTGACCTGCCGGCCGACCTGCCGGTGTGGATGAGCCACGGAGACTGCGTGACCGAGGCGCCGGAGGGCTTCACGGTGACCGCCGAGTCGGCCGGTGCGCCGGTGGCCGCGTTCGAGGACCTGGCCGGCCGGCGGGCCGGCGTGCAGTTCCACCCCGAGGTGGGGCACACCGCGCACGGGCAGGAAATGCTTACCCGCTTCCTCTACGAGATCGCCGGGATCGAGCCGACCTGGACGGCCGAGAACATCATCGACGAGCAGGTGGCCCGGATCCGCGAGCAGGTCGGCGACAAGGAGGTCATCTGCGGCCTGAGCGGCGGGGTGGACTCGGCGGTCGCCGCCGCGCTCGTCCACAAGGCCGTCGGCGATCAGTTGACCTGCGTCTTCGTCGACCACGGGCTGCTGCGCGCGGGCGAGGCCGAGCAGGTGGAGAAGGACTACGTCGCCGCCACCGGCATCAAGCTGAAGGTGGTCGACGCGGCCGACCGGTTCCTCGGCGCGCTGGCCGGCGTGACCGACCCGGAGCAGAAGCGCAAGATCATCGGCCGGGAGTTCATCCGGGTCTTCGAGGCCGCCGCCCGGGAGATCGCCTCGCACGGTGACGTCGAGTTCCTGGTGCAGGGCACCCTCTACCCGGACGTGGTCGAGTCCGGCGGCGGCACCGGTACCGCCAACATCAAGAGCCACCACAACGTCGGCGGATTGCCCGAGGACCTGAAGTTCGCCCTGGTCGAGCCGCTGCGCACGCTGTTCAAGGACGAGGTCCGTACGCTCGGCCTCCAACTCGGGCTGCCCGAGGCGATGGTCTGGCGGCACCCGTTCCCCGGCCCCGGCCTGGCCATCCGGATCATCGGGGCGGTAGACCGGGAGCGGCTCGATGTGCTCCGCCGGGCCGACTTCATCGCCCGCCAGGAACTCAGCGCCGCCGGTCTCGACCGGGACGTCTGGCAGTTCCCGGTGGTGCTGCTGGCCGACGTGCGCAGCGTCGGTGTCCAGGGTGACGGGCGCAGCTACGGGCATCCCGTGGTGCTGCGCCCGGTCTCCAGCGAGGACGCGATGACCGCCGACTGGTCCCGGCTGCCCTACGACGTGATCGCCCGGATCTCCACTCGGATCACCAACGAGGTGGCCGAGGTGAACCGGGTGGTGCTGGACGTCACCAGCAAGCCCCCGGGCACCATCGAGTGGGAGTGACGCCGTACCCCGTTGGAGCGACGCCTCACGCGGGCGGCTGAGGCGCCGGTCGCGGCGCCGGCTCCGGCGTCGTCCCGGCCTCCGGCGTGGTGTCCGCACGTTCCGGTCCGGCGTCTGCTTCGGCCGGGCCGGTCGCGGGCTGTGCCGGCAGGCCGTCGGGATTCGCTGGCGTGGCCCCGGGCTGAACCGATGGGCCCTCGGACCGGGTCGGCTTGGTGTCGGCAGGTGCCGACGGTTCAGGTTGTGCGGGCGGGACGTCGGGGTGCGGGGCCGGCGCGGGCGGGGTGGCTGCCGGCGGCCAGGTGGCTGGCGCCGGCGGCCCGGCGTGCGGCACCGGTCCGGTCGGCCCGGGGAACGGCCAGGCGGGGTGTGGTGTGGTGGCCGGCTGCGGCGGCGTGCCGGTGGGTCCGTGCGGCGCGCCGGGCGCCGGGTGCGGCCAGGCGGGTGCGCCGGCCGGCTCCTCGGGCATCAGGAACCACATGATCGGGTACGCGAGGGCGGCGATCCCGCCGGTCACCAGCGTGACGATGGCGAATGCCACCCGGATCAGGGTGGGGTCGACGCCGAAGTAGCGGCCGAGACCGCTGGCCACACCGGCGATCATCCGGTCGGTGGTGGGGCGGCGCAGTTGCCGGTACGGAGCGTGAGGTGTGGAAGTCATGTCTCCACGGTCCCCGTCGCGCAGCGTATCGACCTCGGTGACCGCCCGGATCCTTACCCTGAACCAGCTCTCAGGGGCGAGTCATCAGTCAGGAATCCGACTCTTTTCCGCGTCGGCAACGGGGGACGGGGAGAATTTGGCTCCGTGACCACCATGCTCGAGCCGCTGCGCAGGATCGCGGCATACGCAGTCTGTACTGATTCCGTAGACCGAGTTCTGCTGGTCCGCGCATCGGAGCGCTCCGGCACCCCCGGCACGTGGTCCCTGCCCGGCGGGGCGGTCGACCACGGCGAGGACCCGCACCACACCGTCGTCCGCGAGACCGCCGCCGAGACCGGCCTGTCGGTGGCCGTCGCCAGCCTGCACGACGTGCTGGCCGACATGCGGGCACTTCCCGAGCGGGGCATCACCATCCACACCGACCGGTTGGTCTACCGGGTGTCGGTCCGGGGCGGCTCACTCACCGACCGGGTCGACCGGCCCACCGACCTGGCCCGCTGGTTCACCCGGGAGGAGGCGGCGCGGTTGCCACTTCGCTCGTTCACCGCCCGCGCTCTCGGGCTGCCCGCCTCGTCGGCGGACATCGTCCCGGACGAGCCGCCGGAGTTCCCCTCCTTCTATGCGGTACCCGGCCCGGACGGGCTGCACCGGGCGCAGCGCTTCGCCGCGTACGCCGTGGTGACCGACCCGGCAGGTCGGGTGCTGCTGACCCGGGTCTCCGACGGCTACCCGGGTGCCGGCTGCTGGCACCTGCCCGGAGGCGGCACCGACTACGGCGAGCAGCCGGGCGCGGCGCTGATCCGGGAACTGGTCGAGGAGACCGGGCAGACCGGTCGGCTCGTCGGGTTGCTCGGGGTGGCCAGTCACCGGGACGCTGCCTCGCTCGGCCCGGAGGGTTACCCGATCGACTGGCACGGAGTGCGTGCCTTCTACCGGGTGGTGGTGGACCAGCCGGCTCCGCCCACCGTCGGTGACGTCGGGGGTTCCACCTGCGAGGCCCGCTGGTTCGCCCGGGAAGAACTGGGTGCTCTCCCCACCGACCGCCTCACCGAGGTCACCGCCGAAGCCGTCCAAGCCGCCCACCTAACCTGACCCCCCACCCCCACCCCCACCCCCCCACCCCCACCCCCCCACCCCCGCCTCCCTGCGCCTGCGCACCCCTACCCCCGTGCGCGCGTCGATCATGAAGTTATTGTCGGGACACGCCGATGGCGACGGCGATAACTTCATGATCGGCGCGGCGTAGGGCCTGCGTGGGGCGGCGGGCGTCGGGGCGAGGGCGGGGCGATGGCGGGGGTTGTGGAGCAGGTGCGGCGGGTGGGGGCGTACGGGGTGTTGTGGGGCGCCGAGCGGCGGGTGTTGCTGGTGCGGGGCTCCGCGTTGGCGGACTTTCCCGGGGTCTGGTCGCTGCCCGGTGGTGGGCTGGGACATGCCGAACATCCCGCGCACGCGGTGGTCCGCGAGGTCAGCGAGGAGACCGGGCTGACCGTCGAGGTGAGCGGGCTGCGCGCGGTCGTCGCGGATGTGATGCCGTACCCGGACCTCGGGGTCGCACTGCACACCGATCGGATGCTGTTCGACGTGACGGCCGTCGGTGGACGGCTGCGTGCCGAGCGCGATGGCAGCACCGACCTGGCCCGTTGGCTGACCCTGGACGAGGCGGCCGAATTGCCGCTGCTGGCGTTCACCGCCGAAGCTGTCGGTCTGCCGGTCGTTCCGCTGCCGTCCGGTGCCCTGCGTCGTCGAGAGCCGTTCCCCCGCCCCGGGGCCGACCGCCGGCAGCGCTTCGGGGCGTACGGGGTGGTCACCGATCCGAGCGGACGGGTGTTGCTGACCCTGATCGCCGAGGGCTATCCCGGAGCGGGGCGCTGGCACCTGCCCGGTGGGGGCACCGATCACGGTGAACAACCCGTCACCGCCCTGCTACGGGAGTTGGTCGAGGAGTCCGGCCAACTGGGCCGGGTGACCGAGCTGATCGGTGTGGACAACCTGCACAACCCGGCGGCCCTGGGCCCGGAGGGGTACCCCCTCGACTGGCACGGCATCCGGGTCGTCTACCGGGTGCAGGTTGACGTGCCGACCGAACCGGCGGTGACCGAACTGGCCGGCGGCTCTACCGCCCGTGCCGCCTGGTTCACCCCATCTAAGCTGTGGAATCTTCCGATGACTGAGATCGCCGCGACAGCCCTGGAACCGTCGCGGTAACCCACGGTGGCGATGCCGGGCCGATCTCACCGCCAAGCCGGTGCGGACGACTCCGGTACAGTCGAGGCAGGACGGGCGTAGAAAACGGGCGATGGTGTCCCGGATGGGAATAAGACGGCGGTTCGCGCGGTTAAGGGGAGATATAAGTACCGCCGGCAGCTATCGCCATTCCCCCACCCCCTGTGCGATGGTGTACTCCGCAAAACGGCTGCCGGGCCAGGAAGGTCCGGCACGAGACAGCCGGACGCCCGCCATGCGGCGGTAAGCCGATCCGGTGATGGAGGAAACGTGCCGAGAGCCCCATGGCGCCGGCGTCGTACGACTGACAGCCCGCGTCCCGCAGGGCGAAGCTGGACGGGCCCGCTGCGCCGCAGCGGCACCCTCGCCCGCCAGGTCCTGCTGGTTCGCGTCGGCCGCCGAGGTGCGGAACTGCACGGCGCGACCGACGTGTTGCCCGAGCCCCGGTATCAGGACCGCCCGCGTCGCCGGTACGGCCTCAAGCGGTTCCACCGCACCGGGATGGAGACCATCTCCCCGGTCAGCCCGCTTGTCGGCCCGGTCACGGTCAATACACCCGTCGTGCCGGCTCCGGCGCCGGGTGCGTCGTCAGCGACACCTGCGCCGCTGCTGCCGGGTGAGCGGACCCCGGCACGACGGATGAAGTTCGCCCTGGTCAACGCCTGCACCCTGGCCAGCCTGCTGCTCGGCATCAACGCGATCTTCGTCGCCATGCAGGGTGAGGTGCGGCTGGCCGCGCTCCTCCTGATCGCCTGCGTCGCGTTCGACGGCCTGGACGGCGCGCTGGCCCGCAAGCTCGGGGTGTCCAGCCCGTTCGGTGCCCAGATGGACTCGCTGGCCGACATGTGCTCCTTCGGGCTCGCCGCACCCGTGGTGGTCTACGCGTCGCTGGCCGGCTCCGCACCGACGGCCGCCGCCGCGGTGGCCGCCGCGCTCGTCGCCGCCTGCGCCGCCATCCGGCTGGCGAGGTTCAACGTCTCACCGAACGACGGACGGTTCTTCTCCGGCGTACCCACCACGATGGCGGCCGCCGTGCTCGCCCTGATGGTGGTGATCGGCATGCCGGTGCCGGGGGCGGTGCAGATCGCCGGGGTGGCCCTGCTCGCCTTCACCATGGTCAGCAGCTTCCCATACGCCAAGCTCGCCCGCCTGGTCAAGCTGCCGCCGTGGGTCTGGCTCGCGCCGGTGATCGGCGCCCTGATCGACGTCCGGCTCACCTTCGGCCTGATCGTGATCGGATACCTGGTCAGCGGTCCGGTGCTCTGGCTGCGCCAGCGCCGCACCATCGTCTGACTTGACCCGCTGCTGGAAAGGGGCGTCGCGGCCAGGCCGCGACGCCCCTTTCGTAAGCACCTCAGCTGTCAACCGGCGGGCCTCACCCGACGGGTGGGACCCGGCTCGCGGCATCTCGCGGTGTCCGCGCCGGTTGAGGGCCCGGGTTACCGCAACCCGGGTGCCGCTGCACCCGGCCTCGGGCCTGGGTGCCGTTGTGCCGGGCCTCGGGCCTGGGTGCCGCTGTAGCCGGGCCGCCGCCTGCGCGGGTGCCCGGGTTCAGCGCCAGCGGGCGATCACGCTCGATCCGCCGATGACCTTGTCGCCCGGCCCGACCAGCGGCTCCGCGGCCTCTGCCGGCAGGTAGACGTCGGTACGTGAGCCGAAGCGGATCAGCCCGAACCGTTCGCCGCGGGCCAGCAACGCGCCGATCGGAGCGCGCTGCACGATCCGGCGGGCGATCAGGCCGGTCCGTTGAGCCACCACCACGGTGCCGTGGGTGGTGTCCAGCACCGTGTAGGCGGCCACGTTGTGCTCCGCGTCCGGCTTCATCGCGTTGACGAACCCGCCGTCGGCGACGAAGTAGTCGACCACCTTGCCGGCCACCGGGGAGCGGTTGACGTGCACGTCCAGCACCGACAGGAAGACTGCGATCCGCAGGAACTCGCCGTCGCCGAAGCGTTCGTCGGTCAGCCGCTGCACCGACAACACCTGCCCGTCGGCGGCGGCCACCACGGCCGAAGGGTCCTCTGGCACATCCCGCTGCGGGTCCCGGAAGAAGGCGGCCACCGGCGCGGCGGCCAGCGCGGGCAGCAGCCAGAGCTTCGACTTCGGTCGGGCCAGTCGGGTCAGCGCGGCCAGCCCGAGGGCGATGCCGGCGGCGGCGACCCCGTTGGAGTCGATGTGCATGTCGCGGCTGAGCGGCACGCTCGACGGCCGGTACGCGGGAGCGAGCTGCTCCGCCACTGCGGCGTCGGCCGGGGTGAAGCGGAGCCGGTACACGCGTACCGGCGGGTTGTTGCGCAGCACCAGGTCGTTGCCGACGCCGTACAGCGCGCCCTGCCGATCCAACTCGGCGGCTGCGCCGGCGGTCCGGGCGACGGCGGTGGCGACGCTGAGCACCGCGCCGTCGGCCAGGTACTTGGTGAGTGCCCCGATGGTGGCGCGGGCCTCGTCCGCGGTGCCGGTGAACGCCTCGGCGGCGATGACCACCACAGCGGCCTCCGCCTCGGCGAGGCTGTCCACGACCCGGACCCGCTCGGCGACCCAGCGGCCCTGGGCGGTGACGTGCTCCCGCAGCGCCGTGGCGCTGACCCGTTCGGCGGGTACCAGGGTGAGGGTGTCGCCGGGCAGCATCGCTTCGATCGCCGCGGTCAGCACCGCGGACTCCGGAGCCGCACCGACCAGTAGGGCGGCCTTCGGTTCGTTGATCCGGGCAAGCTCGGAGACGAGGGTACGGGCGGCGCGCTCGCCGAGGCGGACCGGACCGGAGCGGTCGGGCGTACGCACGGCGGGGGACTGGGTCATGTCGAACGGGCTCCTGACGGGTAGAGGCGACTGACGCGATGGTCACCGCCGGCGGCGAGGTCGGCCCGGCCACGGACGGCCCGCGCGCCGACGACCCGCGGGGGTTGCCCTGCGGCGCGGGCCGGCCAGCGCTGGCGGGAGCACACCGGCCAGCATAGGCGGCGAGCGACCGTGGCCGCACGGTCAGGCGTCGCGCCCCGGCCGTCCGGGCGGTGGCGTCTCGTCCGCCCCGCCGAACAGATCCAGCGTGCGGTCCACCTGCGGCTCCGGGTCGGCTGCCGCTGCCGAGCCGACCGGGGCCGGCTCGTCCGTCGGCGTGTCGGGACGCGCCGGGTCCGGCAGCGGATCCGCGGTGGCGTCCCCAGCGCCCGGTGCCGAGACGTCCCGGCCGGTGTCGTCAGGGGTGTCGACCGGTGCGGGCCGACTGTTGTATCGGCTGGAGCGCAGGGCGCCGATCAGACCGAGCCCGCCGACCAGGATCAGCCCACCGGCCAGGAACCAGCCGACCGGCGGCAGCACGAGACCGAGCACCTGGGCGAGCAGCCACCAGGCGGCGAGTGCGAGGAAGAGCAGTCCGAAGGCGAACGACACCAGGTCGGTGCGGTGGGTCCTCACCGGGTCACCTCCATGTGGCCGGCGTTTACGTGCAGGTTGAGGCGCAGTTTGCCGCCCCCGGCGCCGTCCGGGCCGAGATCGACGATGTCGGTGGCCCGGTTGTCCATGCCCTGCGTCCGCTGGCCGAGGACGTTGGCGTCACCGGCGGTCACCTGCGTCATCGCCGTGACGTCCACGTTCGGCGGCAGCACCACCGTGGCCTCGCCGAAGTTGATGGCGACGGTGATCTCCGTCTCCTGCTGGCTGAAGTCGATCGCCCGCAGGTCGAGCACCGCGTCGCCGAAACTCTGTTCGTACCGGACGGCGAGGTCACGTTGACTCGTCGGTGCCCAGGTGACCGCCCCGTCGACACCACGGACCCGGTCGTAGGACTCGACGACCGTGACCACGGCCAGGGCGGCGGCGGTCACCAGGCCGAGCGCGATCAGCCAGCGGGCCCGCCCGAACCAGGTACCCACGAGCAGGCCGAGGCCGATCACCGCGAGTGCCGCGGCGAAGTAGGCCGACGCGCCGATCCCGAAGACGTCCAGCAGGTCGAGGACGCCGACCAGGCCCAACGCGACAAAGATCGACGAGAAGGTCACCGCGCCCAGGGCTGATCGTTCCCGGGGTTTGCGGGGCGGCTTCGCACTGGGCGGTGGTGGTGGCGGCGGAGCCACCTTCGGTGGACCGGCGTAGGGGCCGTGCGGGGCGAACGGGGGACGGTAGGTCGATTGGCCGACCGGTGGGCCTGACGCGGCGGCGCTCGTCGGCCACGCTGACGTCTGCATTGTTGGCTCCTCAGGCCCGCCCGGCGCCGAGGGAACGCCGGACGTCGAGCCGGGTGGGTGGAAGGCGGGCGGCGTGACGGTCGCGGTCCGGCCGAACTCCGGGTACGCCGCGGAATAGGCGGTCGGCCCGGGGTAACTGACCGGTGGCACCGGACCGGGTGGCGGAGGTGGATTCGCGGCGACACCCGCATCCGGCGTACCCGGTGCGGTCGGGATCGGCTCGGGTCGGGACTCGCGCTGCTGACGGTTCAGCAGCAGCGCGCCGCCGACCAGGATGGCCGCGCCGAGAAGTACCGCGCGGAAGGCGTCGGTGACGACGAAGCCGAAACCCACCGCGACCACCACGCCGAGGACGATCACGGTGACCGGGGACATGCTGGAACGCCCGCGGCCCAGCATGGATTCGATGGGCGAGGCGCTGTCACCCTCGCCCGGGATGATCAACCAGGCGGCGACGTAGACCAGGATGCCGACGCCGCCGAAGAAGCCCAGGACCGCCAGCAGCACCCGCCAGAGCACGGGGTCGGTGTTGGTGGCTCGGCCGACGGCAGCACAGACGCCCGCCAGGTAACGGCCCTCGCGGGGCCGGACCAGGCCGTACCGCGAGGTGAAGCCGGCACCGCCGAAGGGAGCGCCCGGGCCACCCCCCGGCGGCGGCCCGCCCCACCACCCCGGTCCGCCGGGTCGGCCCGGTCCCCCTGGTGCGCCTGGCCCCCCTGGTCCGCCCGGCCCCCCCGGCCCGGCGGACGGTGGCGCGGTGGTGGTGTCCCATGCCGTCTCGCCGGTGGGCGGTGGCGCGGCGGCGACGGGTGGCGGTGTGTCGTCCCACGCCGTCCCGCCGGTCGGCGCCCGTCCGGCGGCCGGTGCGGCCGGGCCGTCCGTGGCGGCACCGGGGGATGCGGGTACGGCCGGCCCGGTGGCCGCCGGAGGCGTCGGCTCCGGTTCGGTCGGCCCCGGCCGGTGCGGCTGGGCAGCGTCGTCGGTCATGCCTCGATCCTGCTGCGCCCGACGCCTGAGCGTCCTCCGGAGACGACCCTGACCCCACCCTGAGATCCGGCCCGCCCGAATGTCGGGGGCGTCCCCGTGGTCGGACCGCCACGCCGCGTGTGACGATCGAACCGGCGCCGGGAACCCTCGCCACTCCTCCGGCCCGACCATGCTGACCAGGGAGCCCGCGATCAGCAGCATCAGTCAACCACCCCGCCTCTACCGCGCTCCGGAGCACCGGATGGCCGCCGGGGTGGCCGCCGGCATCGCCGAGCATCTCGGCGTCCCGGTGGTTCGGGTCCGGATCGCCTTCATGGTGCTGCTGGGGCTGAGCGGGTTGGGTCTGCTGCTCTATGCGGCCTTTTGGGCGGTCGTGCCGCTGCGACCCGGTGACAACGCCGTGCCGGCGCGCCGCGATGTCGGCCAGCTGCTGCCCTTCGTGGCCATCGGGCTCGGCGTACTGCTGATCCAGGTGATGGTCTTCGACTCGGTCGGCGCGGCCGGCACGGCGGGCTGGTTGGTCGCCATCATCGCGGTCGGCGCCGGCGTGATCTGGCACCAGTCCGCGCCCGAGCGGCGACGGCAGTGGGGCGAGTCGATGCCCGTGCCCTGGCTCGGCGCGGTGATAGAGGAGAGCGACCGGCGGGCTTTCGTGCTGCGCTTCGTCGGGGGTGGGGTGCTGGTCGCGGTCGGCATCATCGGTGTGGCCGCGGTCTACTCACCGGCACAGAACCTCGACGCCGTGATCAACGGAGTGATCTTCGCGCTGGTCGGGCTGGCCGGGGTTGGAGTGGTGGCCGCGCCGGTGCTCTGGCGTACCTGGAACCAGCTCCGCTCGGAGCGCGAGGGCCGCATCCGCGAGCAGGAACGGGCCGAGCTGGCGGCCATGGTGCACGACCAGGTGCTGCACACCCTCGCGTTGATCCAGCGCAACGCCAGCGACGTCAAGACGGTGCAGCGGCTCGCCCGGGGCCAGGAGCGCTCGCTGCGCAACTGGCTCTACAAGCCCACCGCGTCACCCACCGAGCGCCTCGCTGCCGCGCTGGAACAGGCCGCGGCCGAGGTGGAGGACACCTTCGCGATGACGGTGGAGGCGGTGGTGGTGGGCGACCGGGAAACCGACGAGCGGGTCGGTGCGCTGGTGGCCGCGGCGCGCGAGGCGCTGGTGAACGCTGCTCGGCACGCCGGGGTGCAGACCGTCTCGCTCTACGCCGAGGTCGAGCCCGAGCAGGTGAGTGTCTTCGTACGGGATCGGGGTGTCGGGTTCGACCCGGATACCGTGGAGGACCATCGGCATGGTGTCCGAGGTTCGATCGTCGGGCGAATGAAACGGCACGGTGGCCGGGCGGAGATCCGCTCCCGGCCTGGAGAGGGGACCGAGGTCCGGTTGATCCTGCCGATCTCCCGGGAGTCGGCCACTGCGGAGAGGGACAGATGATGGCCGAGCAGTCGACACCACCGGTCGAACCGGAGAGCACCGCGCCCGGAAGGCTGCGGGTGTTCCTGGTCGACGACCACGCCATGTTCCGAGCAGGGGTACGCGCCGAACTCGGTGCGCACGTCGAGGTGGTGGGCGAGGCGAGCACGGTGGCCGAGGCGGTCAGCCGGATCGCGGCCACCGGGCCGGACGTGGTCCTGCTCGACGTGCACATGCCCGACGGTGGTGGCCGGGCGGTGCTGGAGGCGATGCGGCGTAGCCATCCCGAGGTCCGGTTCCTGGCGCTCAGCGTCTCCGACGCCGCCGAGGACGTGATCGGGCTGATCCGGGCGGGTGCGCGTGGTTACGTCACCAAGACCATCTCGCCGGACGAGTTGGCCGCGGCGATCCGGCGGGTGGCCGACGGCGACGCGGTGTTCAGCCCGCGCCTGGCCGGTTTCGTGCTGGACGCCTTCGCGGCCCGTCCGGACGCCCCGGTCGCCGATCCGGAGCTGGACCAGCTGACCAACCGGGAACGCGAGGTGCTGCGGCTGCTCGCCCGGGGGTACGCGTACAAGGAGATCGCCCGGGAGCTGTACATCTCGATCAAGACAGTCGAGACCCACGTCTCCAACGTGCTGCGCAAGCTCCAGATGTCCAACCGGTACGAGCTGTCCCGCTGGGCGGCGGACCGGCGCTTGGTATAACCGACCTTTCTGGCATAAGCGGCTATTCCGGCTCCTCGGCGTGACATGTGATCAAGTTGCGGTCGATAATTCCCCTCGCCTTTCCCGCGTGCGGATGCCGCTCATCCCGCGGGAACGGCGACTCCGGCCGCCCGCGCGTACGCGGGTCACTCCCTGCCCGAGAGGTGCACGAACTCATGATCGGACAACGAGGACGGCGCTGGGCGCGGATCGCGCTCGCTGCCGTCACCGGTGGCGCGCTGGCGCTCGGTGCCGCCGCCCCTGCCGCCGCCGAGGACCCGGCCACCGGCGTGGCGAAGTCGGTGCCCGGCAGCAGCGTCAAGCTGCTGCTCGACGGCAAGGTCAAGCAGACCTCGGCGCTGGCTATCAAGATCGACGGCAAGCAGCTTCCGGCCTTCTGCATCGACTACCACACCCGGGTCGCGCTCGACGGGAAGTACCAGGAGGGCACCTGGGACGAGTCCCAGGTGAAGAACCTCGCGAAGGTTCAGTGGGTGCTGACCCACGGGTACCCCAACGCCGACCCTGCCGCGTTGCTGGCCGCCGCCGGTGCCACCGTGCCTGCCGGCACGAACGAGAAGGCACGCAGCAACCTGCTCTACTTCGGCACCCAGACCGCCGTGTGGCACTTCAGCGACGGCATCGAGCTGGGCGACTGGGTCGCTGGACGTGGCCTGATCGGCAAGGCGAAGTACGACGTGATCAAGAAGGTCCACGACTACCTGGTCGCGAACGCCACCGACCAGCCCGAGCCGAAGGCTGAGCTGAGCATCGATCCGACCACGGCCACCGCGGCGGTCGGCGAGAAGGCCGGACCCTTCACCGTGAAGGGCCCGGCGGGCGAGATCACGCTGGCGGTCACCGGCGGTTCGGCCGTCGACGCCGAGGGCGCGCCGCTGACCACGACCAGCAACGAGGGCCAGTTCTGGCTCACCGCCGAGGGTGCGGGCGAGGTCAACGTGACCGCGTCCGCCGCCGACTCGGTCTCCTTCGGCCGGGTGTTCCTCTACACCGGGCCCAAGGCGGCGCAGAAGCTGATCCTGGGCGGCAGCACTGGTGCCACGGTGACCGCCGACGCGTCCGCGACCTTCACCGAGGCGCCGTCGCCGACGCCGAGCAGCCCTCAGCCCGAGCCGACGACGCCGGAGCCGACCCCGTCCACCCCGACGGAGTCGCCGGAGCCCTCGCCGAGCACCCCCGAGGAGTCGCCGGCGAGCCCCGCCCCGTCCACCTCGCCGGCCTCGAACGACGGTGGTCTGCCGCTGACCGGTGCGCCGATCGTCACCGCGATCGCCGCCGGGCTGGTGCTCCTGGTCGCGGGCGCGGTCACCGTCCTGGTGCTGCGTCGTCGCAGGATCCACTTCACGGCCTGATCACCACGCCGCGACACCCCGTCCGGCCCCGGATCCCGCAGCACGCGGGATCCGGGGCCGGACCGTCTTCGGGGGCAGGAGTCCTTCGCCCGACCAGAACGGTCGACCGCTGGTCTGGAATCAGACTCATACTTTCGGATAGGATTGCGGAAGGAGTGGCGGGATTCACGTCGATACTCCGGTGGGTTCGCGGAGTCGTCGCCCCCGCGTCATCCGACGGCCGGCCGAGCGTGGAAATGTGGTTGACGAGCAGCTCATACCATGCCTCCGGGGCGTCGGAGCGGCGCCTGCGGGTCGATGTCGGCACCGTCCCGGGCGCGTATCGGGTTGATAACACGCCTTCCCGCCTGGGCGCATTGAGTGTCACAGTTGCAGGCACCTCACAACCCCCTCGTGAGCCGAGCGCCCTGAGGAGGCACTCCCATGCGCGGGAAATTCCTGAAGGTGGCGGTCGCGGCGACCGCCACCGCCATGTTGGCTACCGCTTGTAGTAGCGGTGGCGACGACAACGAGCCAGCCGGCGAGTCCGGCGGCACCCTGCGGGTGTACAACGCCGAGCCGGCGTTCCTGACCCCGTCCGGTGGCGACGACGAGCCGTCGCTGTACGTGATCCGTCAGCTGTATCGCGGTCTGGTCAAGTACAACGCCGAGACCTCGGCCGTCGAGATGGACCTGGCCGAGTCGGTCGAGTCGGACGACCAGAAGCTCTGGACGATCAAGCTCAAGAGCGGCTACACCTTCGACAACGGTGAGCCGGTCAACGCCGACGCGTTCCTCCGGTCGTGGAACTACGCCGCTTACGGGCCGAACGCCCAGAACAACGGCTACTTCATGAAGCGGATCGCCGGTAAGGCGGACGTGGCACCGGCGGACCCGGACGGCGAGGGCCCGAAGAAGGCTCCGGCGCCGACCTCCGAGACCATGTCGGGTCTCAAGAAGGTCGACGACCTGACCTTCACCGTCGAGCTTGACGCGCCGTTCTCCGGTTTCCCGACCACGATCGGCTACCCGGGCTTCTTCCCGATGGCCCAGGCCTGCGTCGACGACATCGCGAAGTGCAACGAGACGCCGATCGGTAACGGCCCCTACAAGATCGATGGCAGCTGGCAGCACAACGTCGCCATCAACCTGGTCCGCAGCGACAGCTGGAAGGGCGAGCCGGGCAAGCCGGACCGCATCGAGTACCGGATCTTCGCCGACATCGACGCCGGCTACGCCGCGTTCCAGGCGGGCGAGCTGGACGTGCTCTACACCCTGCCCCCGGCCCGCTACAAGGAGGCACAGGCGCAGTACGGCGACCGGATGTACGAACAGCCGGGTGACAGCTTCACCTACGTCGGTATGCCGCTGTACCAGGACGCCTTCAAGGACAAGCGGATCCGCCAGGCGCTGTCGCTGTCGATCGACCGGCAGTCGATCATCGACGCCGTCTTCGACGGCCGGTTCACCCCGGCCAGCGGCTACGTGGCCCCGACCTTCGAGGGTGCTCGCGAGGGCGTCTGCAAGTACTGCACCAAGGACGTCGAGAAGGCCAAGCAGCTGCTCGCCGAGGCCGGCGGCTGGCCGGCCGGTGAGAAGCTGATCCTGTGGGCCAACGCCGGTGCCGGCCACGACCTGTGGCTGCAGGCGGTCGGTGACCAGATCAAGGAGGCCCTGGGCATCGACTACGAGCTCAAGGTCAACCTGCAGTTCGCCGAGTACCTCGAGACCGCTGACCAGAAGAAGTTCACCGGTGGGTTCCGCCTCGGCTGGGGTCCGGACTACCCGTTCATGGAGACCTTCCTCTACCCGCTGTACGGCACCGGTGCCGGCAGCAACAACTCGGGCTACTCGAACGAGGCCTTCGACGCTCTGATGAAGGAGGGTGACTCGGCCGACTCGATCCAGGCCGCCATCCCGTCCTACCAGAAGGCGGAGGACATCCTCGGCGAGGACCTGCCGGTCATCCCGATGTGGTTCAACAAGGTTGGCGCGGTCTACAGCGAGAACGTCGACCAGTTCGTCTGGAACGCCGTCTCGGATGCCGACTACGGTGCGATTTCGCTGAAGCAGAACTGAGCTTCAGACTCCTGATCCTGCCGTAATACGACGTGGCGGCAACGGTGACCCCAACAGGGTGATCGTTGCCGCCACGTCAGCGCCGAGAGGAGACCCCGTCATGGGGCGCTACGTCATTCGACGGTTGCTCCAGTTCATCCCCACCGTGCTGGGCACCATGTTCCTACTGCACTACATGACCTCGCTGGCGATCCAGTTCAGCGGGAACCCGGTCCGGGCGCTGTTCGGGGACCGGACGCCGGATCCCGCTCTGCTTGCGGCGATCACCGAGCGGCTCGGCTACGCCGACCCGTGTCTCGACCAGCGGGGCAACCCCTGCTTCGGGCTCTTCCTGGACCGCTTGCAGAACATTTTCTTCCACTTCGACTTCGGCATCAACCTGCGCCAGCGGGAGGTCACCGACCTGGTCGCCGATGCCATCCCGTTCACCCTGAAGCTGCTGGTGATCGCGATCGTGTTCGAGGCGGTCGTCGGCATCGCGGCGGGTGTGCTGGCCGGTCTGCGAGGCGGCAGCTTCACCGACTACATGGTGAAGATCAGCACGGTCTTCGTCATCTCGGTGCCGATCTTCGTGCTGGGCCTGGTCGTCCGGGAGTTCGTCGGGGTCAAGTTCGGCAACGTGCTGCGGGGCCAGGACTGGATTCCCGACCTGATTTCCGTCGGCGTCTTCACGCCTGGATTCAAGCCCGACTATCCGCTGGCCAGTCTCGTAATTCCGGGGATGGTGCTCGGCGCGGTCTCGTTGGCCACCACCGCCCGGCTCACCCGGACCAGCATCATGGAGAACATCCGGGCGGACTACGTCCGTACCGCCAAGGCCAAGGGTCTGACCAACAAGCGCGTCATCGGCGTGCACACGCTCCGCAACTCGCTGATCCCCGTGATCACCTTCCTCGGCGTCGACATCGGCGCCGCGATGGCCGGCGCGGTCGTCACCGAGACCATCTTCAACGTGCCGGGCATCGGGCGACTGGTGACGATGTCGGCGCGTACCGGTGAGTCCTCGGTGGTGGTCGGCGTGGTGACCATGCTGGTGCTTGTCGTCCTGGTCGCCAACCTGCTTGTCGACCTCCTGTACGCCGTGCTCGACCCGAGGATCCGCTATGAGTGACCGAACCACGGTGGCGGACGCTGGTCTTCCCACCGTTCCTGGTGGCCGGGTGGAGCGAAACGAGGTGTGGACATGAGTGACCTGACGAGCGCGGGCGCCGCCGTCGGCGGTGCGCCGGTGGCCGGTGACAGCCCCACGACTGACGCGCCGGGCGGCAAGGAGCGCAGCGCGAGCCTGTGGGCGGACGCCCGGCGGCAGCTGCTGCGCGACCCGGTCTTTGTGGTCGCCCTTCTCTACATCCTCGCGGTCGGTTCGATGGCGGCCTTCCCGAAGCTCTGGACCAGCCAGGACCCGCGGGCGTGCAGCACCGACCGGTCCCGGGTCTCGCCGAGCTGGGAGCACCCCTTCGGCTTCGACGTGCTGGGCTGTGACTACTACGCGCACGCGATCTACGGCGCCCACCCGTCGATGGTGATCGCGGTGATGGCGACAAGCGGCATCGTGCTGTTCGGTGGGGTGCTCGGCCTGCTCGCCGGCTACTACGGCGGCTGGGTCGACGCGGTCATCTCCCGGGTGATGGACATCTTCTTCTCGCTGCCGTTCCTGCTCGGCGCGATCGTGTTCCTCACCGTGATCAAGCGGCAGAACATCTGGACCATCACCGCGGTGCTGTTCCTGCTGGCCTGGCCGACCATCGCCCGGATCATCCGGGGCAGCGTCATCTCCTCGAAGGACCTGGACTACGTGCACGCCGCGAAGGCGGTCGGCGCCCGCAACTCCCGGTTGATGTTCCGGCACATTCTGCCGAACGCGATCGCCCCGATGCTTGTGTACGCCACCATCGTGCTCGGTTCGTTCGTCGCCGCCGAGGCCACGCTTACCTTCCTCGGTGTCGGGCTCCAGCAGCCCGCGCAGTCCTGGGGGATCATGATCAGCACTCACCAGGTCTACTTCCTGGACGACCCGTGGCTGCTGCTCTTCCCCTGCGGTCTGTTGGTCGGCACGGTGCTGTCCTTCATCCTGATGGGTGACGCCCTGCGTGACGCCCTCGACCCGAAGTTCCGGTGAGTCCGATGAGCGAGTCTCAGCGAGCGAATCATCAGCCAAGGGCGACGGTGCCTCACGAGGGCACGGAGCGAGCGGAGTGCCGGCATGAGCACTGATGTGAACGTCAAGATGGAGGCGCTGGCGGGTGTCGACCCGGACGCGCTGCCGCTGCAGGTCAAGGACCTGCACGTGGAGTTCCGCACCCGCAACGGCATCGCCCGCGCCGTCAACGGCGTGAGCTTCGACCTGCGGGCCGGCGAGACCCGTGCGATCCTCGGCGAGTCCGGCTGCGGCAAGAGCGTGACCGCTCAGGCGATCATGGGCATCCTGGACACCCCGCCCGGCTTCATCACCGGCGGCGAGATCCTCTACCGGGGTGTCGACCTGCTCAAGCTGCCGGAGTCCGAGCGCCGTAAGGTGCGGGCGAACCGGATCGCGATGATCTTCCAGGATGCGCTCTCCGCGTTGAACCCGGTCTTCACCGTCGGGTTCCAGCTCGCGGAGCTGTTCCGCAAGCACCGCGGCATGTCCCGCCAGGACGCCAAGGCTCGTGCCGTCGAGCTGCTGGACCTGGTGAAGATCCCGGCGGCCAAGCAGCGGGTGAACGACTACCCGCACCAGTTCTCGGGTGGTATGCGGCAGCGCGTCATGATCGCCATGGCGTTGGCGCTCGACCCCGAGGTGCTGATCGCGGACGAGCCGACCACCGCGCTGGACGTGACCGTGCAGGCGCAGATCATGGCGCTGCTCGCCGAGTTGCAGCGGGAACGGAACATGGGCCTCGTGCTGATCACCCACGACATGGGTGTGGTGGCCGACGTGGCGGACCAGATCTCGGTCATGTACGCCGGTCGGGTCATCGAGGAAGCCGGCGTGAACGACATCTACGCCAGCCCCGCCCACCCGTACACAAAGGGTCTGCTGGAGTCGATCCCGCGCCTGGACCTCAAGGGTCACGAGCTCAGCGCCATCAAGGGCCTGCCGCCGATGCTGACTAACATCCCACCGGGCTGCGCCTTCAACCCCCGGTGCCGGTACGCGCAGGAGGTCTGCCGGCAGGACCCGGCGCCACCGCTGTACCAGGTGTCGCCGAGCCGGACGGCCGCCTGCCACTTCTGGAAGGAGGTCAAGGGCGATGAGTGACGTGGTGCTGGAAACCCGCGACCTGGTCAAGCACTTCCCACTGACCCGGGGCATCGTCTTCAAGAAGCAGTACGGAGCGGTCCAGGCGGTCGACGGGGTCAACCTGCAGCTGCGGCGCGGCGAGACGCTCGGCATCGTGGGCGAGTCCGGCTGCGGCAAGTCGACGCTGGCCCGGATGCTTGTGGGGTTGGAGACGCCGACCTCCGGTGACCTGTTCGTGCAGGGCAAGAACATGTCAAAGGTCAGCGCCGAGGAGCGACGTCGGGGCCGGCGCAACATCCAGCTGGTGATGCAGGATCCGTACACCTCGCTGAACCCGCGGATGACCGTCGGTGACATCGTCGGGGAGCCGTTCGAGGTGCACCCGGACGTGCTGCCGAAGGGCAAGCGGCGGGCCAAGGTGCAGGAACTGCTCGATCTGGTGGGTCTCAACCCGGACCACATCACCCGGTACCCGCACCAGTTCTCCGGCGGCCAGCGGCAGCGCATCGGCATCGCCCGGGCGCTGGCGCTCAACCCGGAGATCATCCTGTGTGACGAGCCGGTCTCCGCGCTGGACGTCTCCATCCAGGCCCAGGTGATCAACCTGCTGGAGAAGCTCCAGCAGGAGCTCGGGCTGTCGTACATCTTCATCGCCCACGACCTGTCGGTGGTCCGGCACATCGCCGACCGGGTCGCGGTCATGTACCTCGGCAAGATCATCGAGATCGGCACCGAGGACGAGATCTACGACAAGCCGACCCACCCGTACACGCAGGCGCTGCTGTCCGCGGTGCCGGTGCCGGACCCGAAGCTGCGCGGGCATCGGGACCAGATCGTGCTGACCGGTGACGTGCCGTCGCCGGCCAACCCGCCCTCGGGCTGCCGGTTCCGTACCCGGTGCTGGAAGGCCCAGGACATCTGCGCCGAGCAGCAGCCGGCGCTGGAGGTCCGCGACAAGTCGGGCCACCCGAGCGCCTGCCACTTCGCTGAGGTGCGCGACGTGGTACACGCGACGGAGTAGCCCCACAGACGCCGCCGCTCCGTCCATCCGTACCGGAAGCAGCGGTGAAGGTAGTGCCTCCTCAGTGATTCGGGGCGTCGGCCGTCACCAGCAGCCGGCGCCCCGGTCCACATCCCCACCCACCTCGACGCGGCTCACCGGTCACTGGCCCCGGCCCTCGGGTCGATCAAGAAGTTTCCGTCTGGAACAGCGCGATTCCGGACGCAAACTTCTTGATCAACGGGGCGGTCGGAGCTTGGTCGGCGGGTGGGTCAGAGGGGGCCGCGGCCGGCGCGGAGCAGCAGCAGGGCGAGTTGGGTGCCGTCCGCGCCCAGGGCCGACCGGAACCGCTCCAGGATCTCCTGCTCGCGGGAGAGGACGAGTCGGGTGCCGCCGGAAGCCATCCGCGTCGCGCCGACCTCCTGGGAGAGCGCGGCCCGCTCCTGCCACAACTCGATCAGCGCACGGTCGATCTCGTCGATCCGTACCCGGATCTCGGCGATCCGGCTGGCGGCGTCCGGCTCGGCGGTGCCGGTGGCCGGGTTGCCCCCCTCGGGCCCGGTGGGACCGGCGCCGTTCGAGATCGTGCCGGACCCGGTCGCGCCGCCGTTCTGCTCCATCACGTCTGCCATCTTCAGGTACCCCTCGCGATGTGGTGCCCGTTGCCCGGATTCCGGGACGCGAAAAGCCCCGGGCTCCGAGAGCCCGGGGCTTTTCGTAGGTCTGATCGATCAGGCGCGACCTACGGCTGCCGGACTCCCGGAGCCGTAGTAAAAGTAGAAGCGCTTGTCGAACACGCTGCCGAGTATGCCGCCCCGGCGGTTGGCGCGCAAGGAAAGCCGTCGACGAGGGGCCCTTCCGCCACCGCAGGCGCTACTGGGGCCCTTCCTTGCATCTGGACGGTGGTGCCGTCGGCGGGTGATGTCCGGCCGGCGGCATAGACTCGCCGTGCGATGCATCCTCTCTTCGACATCCCCGCGTCCCCGCCCGAGCCCGAGCCTGCCCGGGCGCTGCCGCCCCATCGGCCCGCGCCCGGCCGTCTCGACCCGGCGCAGCTGGCGGAGGGACTCAACGGCCCGCAACGGGACGCGGTCACCCACGCGGGCTCGCCGCTGCTGATCGTGGCCGGCGCCGGGTCGGGCAAGACTCGCGTGCTGACCCACCGGATCGCGTACCTGCTCGCCGCGCGGGACGTGCACCCCGGTGAGATCATTGCGATCACCTTCACCAACAAGGCCGCCGGCGAGATGAAGGACCGGGTCACCGCCCTGGTCGGCCCACGGGCCCGGCTGATGTGGGTCTCCACGTTCCACTCCGCCTGTGTGCGGATCCTGCGTGCCGAGCACGAGCAGGCCGGCCTGAAGTCCACGTTCTCGATCTACGACGCGGACGACTCCCGCCGGCTGATGCAGCTCGTCGCCCGGGAACTCGACCTGGACCCGAAGCGGTATCCGGCGCGTGGCCTGGCCGCCCAGGTCTCTAATCTCAAGAACGAGCTGGTCGACCCGGAGACGTTCGCCGCGCGGGCCAGCGGGCCCAACGAACGCGCCCTGGCCGAGGCGTACGCCCTCTACCAGCGACGGCTCCGCGAGGCCCACGCGCTGGACTTCGATGACCTGATCATGACGACGGTGCATCTGCTCCAGTCGCATCCGCACGTCGCGGAGAGCTACCGCCGTCGTTTCCGGCATGTGCTTGTCGACGAGTACCAGGACACCAACCACGCGCAGTACGTCCTGATCAAGGAGTTGGTCTCCGGCACCGAGGGCCTCGACCCGGCGGAGCTGTGCGTGGTCGGCGACGCGGACCAGTCGATCTACGCCTTCCGGGGCGCGACGATCCGCAACATCCTGGAGTTCGAGCGCGACTTCACAAACGCCCGCACCATCTTGCTGGAGCAGAACTACCGCTCCACCCAGACCATCCTGAACGCCGCGAACGCGGTGATCGACCGCAACACGTCTCGTAAGCCGAAGCGATTGTGGAGCGATGCCGGCCAGGGTGAACCGATCGTCGCGTACGTCGCCGACACCGAGCACGCCGAGGCGGACTGGGTGGCCCGGGAAATCGACCGGTTGGTCGACGACGGGGAGACGCGCCCGGGCGACGTGGCGGTCTTCTACCGCACCAACGCGCAGTCCCGGGTCTTCGAGGAGGTGTTCATCCGCCTCGGTCTGCCGTACAAGGTCGTCGGCGGGGTGCGCTTCTACGAGCGCAAGGAGGTCCGGGACGCACTGGCCTACCTGCGTTCGGTGGTCAACGACGACGACACGGTCAGCCTGCGGCGGATCCTCAACACCCCGCGCCGGGGCATCGGCGACCGCGCCGAGGCCTGTGTGGAGGCGCTGGCCAGCCGGGACCGGATCTCCTTCGGTGCCGCATTGCGGCGGGCCGGTGACGCGCCCGGCATCTCGACCCGGGCGGCCAACGGCATCGCCGACTTCGTGGCGCTGCTCGACGCCGCCCGTGAGCTGGCCGTCGACGGCACCCCGGAGGACGTGCTGGAGGCGGTGCTGACCCGCTCGGGTTACCTGACCGAGCTGGAGGAGAGCCTCGACCCGCAGGACGCGGGCCGGGTCGACAACCTCCAGGAGCTGGTCAGCGTCGCCCGCGAGTACACCGAGCGGATCGAGGCGACCGGCGCGGAGGGGGAGCGGGCCACCCTGGCCGGTTTCCTGGAGCAGGTCGCGCTGGTCGCCGACGCCGACCAGGTGCCCACCGACGACCCCGAGCATCAGGGCGTGGTCACTCTGATGACGCTGCACACCGCCAAGGGCCTGGAGTTCCCGGTGGTGTTCCTGACCGGCCTGGAGGACGGCGTCTTCCCGCACCTGCGCTCGCTGGGCGACACCCGGGAGCTGGAGGAGGAGCGCCGGCTGGCGTACGTGGGCATCACCCGAGCCCGGCAGCGGCTCTACCTCTCCCGGGCGGTGACCCGCTCGGCGTGGGGCCAGCCGTCCTACAACCCGCCGTCCCGGTTCGTCGAGGAGCTGCCGCCCGAACTGGTCCGCTGGGAGCGGACCGAGGGCTCGTACACCTCCTGGGGCGGCGGTGGTGGCGGCGTGGGTGGTCGCGCGGACCGGACCCCCGGCGGTCGCGGCGGGTTCGCTGGCGGCACGCCTCGGGCGGTTCAGCTGGCCCGCAAGCTCGGGGTGGACGGCAGCCGGCTGGCCACCGCGAGCGAGCTGCCGCAGGGGCCCAAGGTCACCGCCGGGGACCGGGTGAACCACCAGCGGTACGGCCTCGGCCGGGTGGTGGCCGTGGAGGGGCACGGCCCGGGCGCCCGGGCGCAGATCGACTTCGGCGACCAGACGCTGTGGCTGGTGCTGCGACACGCCCCGATCGAGAAGATCTGAGACGGCAGCTAAGCCCCGACGCTCCGGCGGATCCGCAGGCTCAGCAGGCCACGTCGATGCCGCGGGCGCGCAGGAACGGCGCCGGGTCGATCTGGTTCCACATCTGGCCCTGGTGCACCTCGAAGTGCAGATGCGGGCCGGTGGAGTCGCCCGTGGAGCCCTCCAGGCCGATCGTCTGCCCGGTACCGACCTTCTCGCCCACGCTCACCCTGGCCGTGCTCAGGTGGGCGTAGTGGGTGAGGTAGCCGTTGCCGTGGTCGATGACCACGGAGATGCCGTACCCGTCGCCGACGTCGCCGGCCTTCGTCACGGTGCCACCGAAGGCGGCGCGTACGGGGGTGCCGGCGGGCATGGCGAAGTCGATGCCGGCGTGCAGGGTGCCCCACCGGGGCCCGTAGCAGGAGGTGATGCCGCCTCCCGCCATCGGCAGGACCCAGGACGACTTCGGCTTCGTACTCTTCTTCGGCTTCGCCTTGGCGGTGGCCGTTCGGCTGGCCTTCGGCTTCGGTTTGGGGCTGGGCGTCGCGGTGGGGCTGGCGCTCGCTGACGGGCTCGGCGACGAGCTGCCCGAGGCGGCAGGTTCGCGGGCCGAACGGTCGGCGCGCTCGGCGGCCTCGGCCCGGGTCTGAGCATCCAGGGCGACCGGGCTGGTGGCCGGCCGCTCATCGCGGTCGGTCATGACGACACCGCCGACGCCGAGCCCCACCAGGGCGACCGCACCGATGGCCAGGAGACGGGAGTGCCGGCTCAGGCGTCGCCGGTGTCGAGCCGGGGCGTGGGGGATCCTGCGGGTCGGGGTGGGGCTGTCGTCCTGCACGGGTAGGGACCTCATTGGTTTCGAGTGGTACGTGACCTCGAAATCCTGGTGTCGGTCCGGGCGTCGGTGGGTACCGGGGGTGTGGGCGGCGCGGACGGTGGTCGGTGCCGCTGTCCGCGTTCGTGCCTGGCTGTTCTCGACTGCCCGATGCTGACCCGGTCGACTGGTGTGCCGCCCGTCACAATCGCGGGTGTGAGCTGGGACACTTACGGCCGCGAGGGGTCAAGCAAAACCGCCCGGATCGACAGATCCGGGCGGTCAACGGGCGTCACGGCCGGTCAGGACGCGGCTACCTCGCTGTAGATTGCCTCGACTTGTAGCTTGATGTCCACTCCGCGCTCCTGGAGCCATGGCACCGGGTCGAGCGGCTCGCCCTTGACATGGATCTCCAGGTGCAGGTGGGAGCCGTAGGAGTGGCCCGTGTTGCCGACCAGACCGAGCTGATCACCAGCCTTGACCTGCTGCCCCTCGCGCACGTTGAGCGCGGAGGAGTGGCCGTAGATGGCCTCGCTGCCGTCGGCGTGCTGGACGATCACCGCGTGTCCGTAGCCGCCGAACCAGCCGGCCTTGGTGACGGTGCCCTCGTGGATGGCGACGTACGGGGTTCCCTCCGGCGCGACGAGGTCGACGCCGGTGTGCAGCTTGCCCCAGCGTATGCCGTAGGGGGAGTTGAAGTCGTAGCCCTGGAGGGGCAGCAGCCAGACGCCGGTCTCCTCGGCGCTCTCCGGGCCGCTGCGGCTGTCCCGGGAGGCCCGCTCGGCGGCGTCGGCCCGCTCGGCCGCGCCCTGGTTGCTGATCGACGCCTGCTTCAGCTCGTCGAGCACCGTCGGGCTGACGCTCTTGGCGTCCGGCATCGCGCTGGCACCCAGTGCCACCACACCGGCGCCGACGAAAGCGGTGGTGACAACCGCGGCGTAGCGGCTGCGCGGGGGGGTGGGTACGCGGCGGCGGCCGCGATATCGGTCGGGCTCAGACGACAGGCGCTGGCGCACGCATACCCTCCGTTGTCGGGGTTCCGATGCGGATCAGCCGTCGTCCGGATCTGGTGACCGTGCGTCGGCTGGTCGCGTCGTCACCCGTCCGTAGACCTGATGACAACCGTGGACACGGTAGCCAACCGTCAGTCCTGTCACAAGCCGAAGCGCCGAATTGCCTGCAACGTTCTGTCCGGTTCCGTCCGAGATTGTCATGGCTCGGGGGTGCAGTGGGGTGCCCTCGTTATCCTCCATTCGTCGCACACCGTGACCGATCGGCGGAGTCGTCCCGCTTGACGCGTCGCGCGTCGGTCGTGTCTCTGCGTGAAGTGCCGGTGATGCCTGCGTGAGGTGACCGGATGCCACGGCGGGTCCGGATGACGAAGGCTGTTTACCGCTCGTCCTGCCGGCCCCGGTTCCCCGGCCCCGGCCGGTCGGGTTACCGTTCGTTCAGGTGAATGCCGCGGAGCCGGTGAAAGGGATGCCCAGATGAGCTCTCGTGTTCGGGTCGTCGTCGCCAAGCCGGGCCTGGACGGCCACGACCGTGGTGCCAAGGTGGTGGCGCGCGCTCTCCGCGACGCCGGCATGGAGGTCATCTACACCGGCCTGCACCAGACCCCGGAGCAGATCGTGGAGACCGCGATCCAGGAGGACGCCGACGCCGTCGGTCTCTCAGTGCTCTCCGGGGCGCACATGACGCTGTTCCGCCGGGTCCTCGAACTGCTCGACGAGCGGGAGGCCCGGGACATCGTCGTCTTCGGCGGAGGCATCATCCCGGAGGCCGACCTTCCCGAGCTGGAGCGGCTCGGCGTGGCCAAGATCTTCACCCCGGGCGCCACTACCGCGTCCATCGTGGAATGGGTCCGCGGCAACGTCGCCCAGCCGGTGGCCTGAGCACAGGGGAGGGGCCGGACGCACCCCTCACACGTCCGGCCCCTCTATGCACGATGCCCCGCCGCCACCCCTCGACCGACAGGGCATCGGCCGTTTCCGTCTTCGCGCTTTCCAGCGCTCCGACACCTGACTCAACGACGCCCTTCCTGCGGGGTTACGCGGCACCGTCGAGAACCGTCGCCGCCCTGACAAGATCGCTCGAACGGGTGACGTTGCTCGGCCCGCCGCCCTGACGGCTGCCCTGCCGGTGACCCAGCGTCGGCCAGGGCTGTGCATTACCGCACACCGCGCACCCGCTCGGTTGCCGGAGGTGCCGGCATCGCTAGGCTGCGCCCAATGAACCCTTTCCCACCTCCCTCCGCGAGCCGGACCGTCAGGTCGGCTGCGGCGCGTGGTCGCGGTGGCGAGGGTTCGACGGCCTGCGTCAACTTCAACTGATGTCGGGCATCACACTGTTTTCTTTCCATACGCTGGTGGCGGCGCGACGGTGCGCCGCAGAGACGGGACGGGACGCGCAATCGTGGACCTGTACGAGTACCAGGGGCGGGACCTGTTCGAGCGGCACGGGCTTCCCGTGCTCGCCGGCGGCGTCGCCAGGACCCCGGAGGAGGCCCGCGCGATCGCCGAACGCCTCGGCGGCCGGGTGGTCGTCAAGGCGCAGGTGAAGGTCGGCGGCCGAGGCAAGGCGGGCGGCGTCAAGCTGGCCGAGGGCGCGGAGGAGACGGTGGCCCGCGCCACCGACATCCTCGGCATGGACATCAAGGGCCACACCGTCCACAAGGTCATGATCACCGTGACCGCGGACGTGGCCGAGGAGTACTACTTCTCGTACCTGCTCGATCGGGCGAACCGCACGTTCCTCTGCATCGCGAGCGTCGCCGGTGGCATGGACATCGAGCAGGTCGCCGCCGAGGCCCCGGAGAAGGTCGTCAAGGCACCGATCGACGCCGTCAAGGGCGTGGACGAGGCGAAGGCGCGGGAGATCGTGAACGCGGCCGGCTTCCCGGCCGACGTCGCCGACCAGGTCGTCGACGTCGCGGTCAGCCTGTGGCGGGCGTTCGTCGCGGAGGACGCCACCCTGGTCGAGGTGAACCCCCTGGCCAAGACCGCCGAGGGCAAGCTGCTGCTGCTCGACGCCAAGGTGTCGCTGGACGAGAACGCCGGCTTCCGGCACCCCGACCACGAGGCACTGGTCGACCAGGCGGCGGTGGACCCCCTGGAGCAGGCGGCCAAGGAGAAGGACCTCAACTACGTCAAGCTCGACGGTGAGGTCGGCATCATCGGCAACGGCGCGGGCCTGGTCATGTCGACCCTCGACGTGGTCGCGTACGCCGGGGAGCGGCACGGCAACGTCAAGCCGGCCAACTTCCTCGACATCGGCGGCGGCGCGAGCGCCGCGGTCATGGCCAACGGTCTGGAGATCGTGCTCTCCGACCCGTCGGTCAAGAGCGTCTTCGTCAACGTCTTCGGCGGCATCACCGCCTGCGACGCGGTCGCCAACGGCATCGTGCAGGCGTTGGGCCTGCTGGAGCAGCGGGGCGAGCAGGTCACCAAGCCGCTCGTCGTCCGTCTTGACGGCAACAACGCCGAGGCCGGTCGGGCGATCCTCGACGGCGCGAACAACCCGCTGATCGAGCGGGTCGACACCATGGACGGCGCGGCCGAGCGGGCCGCCGAGCTGGCGGCTGCGGGGGTCTGACACATGGCTATCTGGCTGACCAAGGACTCGAAGATCATCGTCCAGGGGATGACCGGCTCCGAGGGTTCCAAGCACACCCGCCGGATGCTTGCCGCCGGTACGAACGTTGTGGGCGGCGTCAACCCGCGCAAGGCCGGCACCACCGTCGACTTCGACGGCACCGAACTGCCGGTCTTCGCCGGCGTCGCCGACGCGATGAAGGACACCGGCGCGGACGTCACGGTCATCTTCGTACCGCCGCAGTTCACCAAGGCCGCGGTCATCGAGGCGATCGACGCCGAGATCCCGCTGGCCGTGGTGATCACCGAGGGGGTGCCGGTGCACGACACCGCCGCCTTTTGGGCGTACAACGTGGCCAAGGGGGAGCGGACCCGGATCATCGGCCCGAACTGCCCCGGCATCGCCTCGCCGGGTGCCTCGAACGCCGGCATCATCCCGGCCGACATCACCGGCTCCGGCCGGATCGGCCTGGTCAGCAAGAGTGGCACGCTGACCTACCAGATGATGTACGAGCTGCGGGACATCGGCTTCTCGACCTGTGTCGGCATCGGCGGCGACCCGATCATCGGGACTACCCACATCGACGCGCTGGCCGCGTTCGAGGCCGACCCGGACACCGACGCCATCGTCATGATCGGTGAGATCGGTGGGGACGCCGAGGAGCGGGCGGCCGAGTTCATCAAGGCCAACGTCAGCAAGCCGGTGGTCGGCTACATCGCCGGTTTCACCGCCCCGCCCGGCAAGACCATGGGGCACGCCGGTGCGATCATCTCCGGCTCGGCGGGCACCGCCGAGGCCAAGAAGGAAGCGCTGGAGGCGGTCGGCGTGAAGGTCGGCAAGACGCCGACCGAGACGGCCAAGCTGATGCGCGAGATCATGTCCGCGGGCTGAGCGGACCACGCATCGAGGGGCCGACCGAAAGGTCGGCCCCTCAGCGGTTCCAGTACGGGTAGTTCCCGGTCGCCTGCAGGATCAGGCTGACGACGATGTTCAGCACGCCCAGCGCGATGGCCACGTAGCCCAGCACCGGCGACTGGCGGTACCGCCGCGCGTCGCGGATCGACAACCAGCCGAAGACGATGCCGAGGATGCCGCAGCAGAGCACACCGGTCACGATGCCGATCACGCCCCAGAGGGTCGTGCGGTCCCGGCCGGCCGGTGGTGGCGGGGGCGGTGGATACGGAGCGTTCACGACTCCCCTTCCGGTCACATGCTGCCGCGACGTCGGTCACGGCCCCTGAGCCGAGGCTAGAGGAGCCGACGCCCTCCCACGTCGGATCAGGCGAACTGGTGCGTCCGGCGTACCGGGTGCGGTTGCGGGCGGGTGTCGGGCAGCCAGGGCCGGCACGGCATGCCAGAGTAGAGCCGATGTCCTTTGTCACCCCTGACCAGCCTCGCCGGGCGACCGACGCCCGCGGTGCCGGCGCCCGGCCACCCGGCCGGGCCGGCCTTCCGCGCCGGGTGCCGGCTGCGCGGGCGTCGCCCACGGGGCGCAGCCACGCGCCGCTCGCGGTCGCCGCACTGGTCGCGGCCAGCGGGGCGGCCGTCACCACCTGGCTTCCCGTGGCACTGGCGCTCTGGCTGTTCCAGCTCAGCGAGGGTGCCGGCAGCCTGCTCGACGCCGCCCGCGCGGGGGCGGCGGGCTGGCTCCTCGGCCACGGGGTGCCCCTGGCCACGGCCACCGGCCCGCTGGGCCTGGCACCGCTCGCGGTGACCGCGCTGGCGGTGTGGCGGCTCACCCGGGCCGGGGTGCACGCGAGCCGCGCGATCGGTGCCCGCGGCGGCCGGTCCCCGGGCCGTACGCTCGCTGCCGCGACGGCCGTCGGCGTCGCGTACGGGCTGCTGGGAACGCTCGCCGCCATCGTGGTCAGTGCGGGTGGCCCCGGCGTGTCGCCGGTACGTGCCGGGCTGACGTTCGTGACCGTCGGCACCCTCGCCGCCGGTGTCGGTGCCGCCCGTACGACCGGGGTGGCGGAGGTCTTCGCCGGGCAGACGCCGATGCCGTTGCGCGAGGGCTTACGTGCCGGCCTGGTCGCCGCGCTGGTGCTGCTCGGCGCGGGGGCCGCCGTGGCGGGGCTCGCCGTGGCGACCGGTGGTGGTGACGCGGCCGACCTGATCGGCGCCTACCGCACCGGTGTCGCCGGCCAGGCCGGCATCACCCTGGTCAGCCTCGCGTACGCGCCCAATGTCAGCGTGTGGTCGGCCAGCTATCTGCTCGGCCCTGGCTTCGCGGTCGGCACCGACACGGCGGTACGCACCAGCGAGGTGTCGGTCGGCGCGCTACCGGCTCTGCCGTTGTTCGCCGGCCTGCCCAGCGGGCCGGTCGACGGGCCCGGCGCGGTCACCGTTCTCGCCCTGCCCGTCCTCGTGGGGATGGCCACCGGCTGGCTGCTCGCGCGCCGGTTGCTGCGCCTGGCCATCGCCGAACGGACGACCCTGTCGTGGCGGCGGCTGCTCGTACCGGCGGCGCTCGCCGGACCGGTGGCCGGCGTGCTGCTCGGCGCGGCGGCGAAGGCGTCCGGCGGGCCGCTGGGCGCCGGCCGGCTGGCGGAGGTCGGGCCGGTCGGTTGGCAGGTGGCGCTCGCGGCGCTGCTGGTCACCGGTGCCGGCGCGCTGCTCGGTGCCGCCGCCACCCGCTGGCTCGCCCGGCTCGCGACCTGAGCGTCCTGCCGCACCCTGGCTCGCGACCTGAGCGGCCCGCCACACCCTGGCTCGCCCGGCTCGCGCAGACGGAGATCCGACGGGGTGCCGCCTGGGCTTCCCGCCGCGCCCCCGTCCCCTTCCGCTCCCAGCCTTCGTCGCGCTCTCGTTCCCCGCGCCCGAAACCGCACCTTCCCTAGACCGTGGTTGCATCTCGCGCCGGGGAGGCCGCAACATCCCCCATGTTGTGGCCTGCCTGGGGGCGGGAGGCGGCAACATCCCTGATGTTGTCGGTGCACGCTGGCGCCGGAGGCGGCAAAGCTGCGGTAGGTGGGGGGATTCTGGAGAAGTGGGGCGACCCTGACGAGCCAGGGGCGTCCCGGATGCACCGGGACGCCCCTGGCGGTGGGCAGGTTCTTGTCAGGGATACATCGACCCGCCGACGTTCAGTGCGACTACCACGATCTGGAGCAGACCCAGCAGCAGCCCCACCGCGCCGCAGATCAGACCGGCGAGTGCCTGACCGGAATTGCCGGCCAGGCCCTGGTCGGCCTTCTGCTTGCCCAGCCAGCCGGTGACGAGTGCGGCCAGTCCCAGCGGGATTCCGAGGTAGCAGCAGCTCAGCGGAATCGACGCGATACCGAGGATCATCGCGACCAGACCGAGGGTGTTCTGCTGCCCCTGCGCGCCGGTGAAGCCCGCGTTCGGGTACATCGGCGTGCCGCCGTAGGGCTGCGGGGCGTACGGGTCGGCGTGGGGCTGCCCGTAGCCCGGTTGCCCGTAGCCCGGTTGCCCGTAGCCCGGTTGCCCGTAGCCCGGCTGACCGTACGCCAGGGGCTGCCCGGCGGCCGGTGGAGGACCGGCCGGCGGTGCGTACGGATCGTAGGGCGCCGGCGAGGCCGGCGGCTCCGGCTGACCCGGGACCGGGGGTTGCTGACCGTACGGGTCGGCCGGGGGCTGCTGGCCGTACGGGTCGGTCGGCTGGGCGTACGGGTTGGCCGGCGGTGGCGCGTACGGGTTCGCCGGGGGCGGCGCGTACGGGTTTGCCGGCTGGGGTGTGGTCGGGTCCCCGTACGGCGGCTGTTGGCCGTACGGGTCCTGACCGGGGTGACCGGGCTGCATCCGGTACTCAGTAACCGCTGGCGTTGTTGCTGCTCAACGAGCCCAGCAGGCCGCCGCCGAGGCAGCAAACCAGGACGATCGCGAGCCAGGCGATACCGACGATCAGGGCCCACTTGGACCACTTCTTCGACTCGGCCGCCGCGGCCTGGGCACCGGCGTAGTCACCCTGCTGAAGCAGCGGGTTGACCTTCGAGGCGTTGATGATCGCCGGGATGGCCAGCGGCCAGAAAAGGAAGATCGCGACGATCGACATTGTCATGTTGTTGTCGACCGACTGCGGTGGCTGAGACTGGTATTCGGGCTGCATGACGACGTGCTCCTCACGGTTGTTCGCTGACGGGTGCGGGACCGGACATGCGCCGGTCCCAAGCGACCGGCAGCGTACCCGGTTCCGGCCAGTCGGGTGGTCGCGCGACACCGCGCTGCCCAGCGGATGGGCACCGGTCGGCGGCCGGATAGGGTGAGCCGGTGACCCAGTCCGCCCGTATCGTCGTCCTTGTCTCCGGCTCCGGAAGCAATCTCCAGGCTCTGTTGGACGCGACCGCCGACCCGGCGTACGGGGCGCGGGTGGTCGCGGTCGGGGCGGACCGTGACGGGATCGCGGGCCTGGACCGGGCCGTCGCCGCGGGGGTGCCCACCTTCGTCGAGCGGGTCAAGGACCACTCGGACCGCGAACAGTGGGACGCCGCGCTCACCGCGCGGGTCGCCGAGCACCGACCCGACCTGGTCATCTCGGCCGGGTTTCTGAAGCTGGTCGGACCCCGCTTCCTCGCCACCTTCGGCGACCGGTACCTCAACACGCACAACACCCTGCTGCCGGCGTTTCCCGGCATCCACGGCCCGCGTGACGCCCTCGCCTACGGGGTCAAGGTGACCGGGGCGACCCTCTTCTTCGTCGACGCCGGGATGGACACCGGCCCGATCGTCGCGCAGGTGGCGGTGCCGGTACGCGACGACGACGACGTCGACACGCTCACCGAGCGCATCAAGGAAGCGGAACGGAGCCAGCTCGTCGAGCAGGTGGGCCGGCTGGTCCGTGAAGGTTGGACGATCACTGGAAGAAAGGTCACGGTCGGAGTGGACTCCATCCAGGACGGGCGGCGCCCGATCCGGCGGGCACTTGTCAGCGTCTACGACAAGACCGGCCTGGCCGAACTGGCCCAGGCCCTGCACGCCGCCGGTGTGGAGATCGTCTCCACCGGAAGCACCGCGTCGACGATCGCCGCGGCGGGGGTGCCGGTGACGCCGGTGGAGCAGGTGACCGGCTTCCCGGAGATCCTCGATGGGCGGGTGAAGACCCTGCATCCGGCCATCCACGGCGGGCTCCTCGCCGACCTGCGTAAGGACGCGCACACCGCGCAGCTCGACGAGCACCACATCGCCGGGATCGACCTGCTGGTGTCGAACCTGTACCCCTTCCAGGACACCGTCGCCTCCGGTGCCGGTCAGGACGAGTGTGTCGAGCAGATCGACATTGGTGGCCCGGCGATGGTGCGGGCGGCCGCCAAGAACCACGCCTCGGTGGCCGTGGTCACCGACCCGGGCGCGTACCCGATGCTGCTGGCCGCCCTCGACGGCGGTGGCTTCACCCTGACGCAGCGTCGGGCGCTGGCCGCCCGCGCCTTCGCCGACATCGCCGAGTACGACGTAGCGGTCGCCGAGTGGTTCGCCGCGTCGGTCGCCCCGGCGGCCGACGGCATGCCGGAGTTCGCCGGCCTGGCGTTGCGTCGGCAGTCGGTGCTGCGCTACGGCGAGAACCCGCACCAGAGCGCCGCTCTCTACACCGACCCGGCCGGGCCGGTCGGGCTGGCCCAGGCCGAGCAGTTGCACGGCAAGGAGATGTCCTACAACAACTACGTCGACGCGGATGCCGCCTGGCGGGCCGCGAACGACTTCGCCGACCAGCCCGCGGTTGCCATCATCAAACACGCCAACCCGTGCGGCATCGCGGTCGGCGCGGACGTGGCGGAGGCGCACCGCAAGGCGCACGCCTGCGACCCGGTTTCCGCCTTCGGCGGAGTCATCGCCATCAACGGGCCGGTCTCGGTCGAGCTGGCCGGGCAGATCGCCGAGATCTTCACCGAGGTCGTGGTGGCGCCCGACTACGCACCCGGTGCGGTGGAGACGCTCCAGGCCAAGAAGAACATCCGGTTGCTGCGTGCGCCCGTCTTCCAGCCGCGTCCGACCGAGTGGCGGCAGGTCAGCGGCGGCGTACTGGTGCAGTTGCGCGATGCGATCGACGCCGAGGGCGACGACCCGGCCACCTGGCGGCTGGCCACCGGGGAGCCGGCCGACGCGGCGACCCTGGCCGACCTTGCCTTCGCCTGGCGGGCGGTACGCGCGGTGAAGAGCAACGCGATCCTGCTGGCGCAGGACGGCGCCACGGTCGGCGTCGGGATGGGGCAGGTCAACCGGGTGGACTCGGCCCGTCTCGCGGTCAGCCGGGCCGGCGCCGACCGGGCACGCGGCGCGGTGGCCGCCTCGGACGCGTTCTTCCCGTTCGCCGACGGCCCGCAGATCCTCATCGACGCGGGCATCCGGGCGATCGTCCAGCCCGGCGGCTCCATCCGCGACGAAGAAGTGATCGCCGCCTGCAAGCAGGCCGACGTCACCATGTACCTCACCGGCACCCGCCACTTCTTCCACTAGCTCGCGGCGCGGTCCTGTTCTCACCGGATGAGATGCCAATGCTAAATCTTGGACGATTTCCGTTAGCCGCTAACGGAAATCGTCCAAGGTTTGGACCGAACCTGTAGCTGGAAACTGCATCGCCGGGGGTCATCCGGTCAGGTCGGCGGTCGGATGGCTGTCACGGTCCGCTGTCGGGCCAGCAGGCAGGAGATGCCGTCGGCGGTCATCGGTCGGGCCAGGTGATAGCCCTGGCCACGGGTGTAGCCGAGGTCGCGGAGCACGGCGACCTGCTCGGCGCTCTCGACGCCCTCGGCGACTGTCTCCAGGCCGAGGGCGCGGGCGAGTTGGATCACCGCGCGGGCCACCGCCTGTCGGGCGTCGGCCGCCGCGGCCTGACCGTCGTCGATCTCGATTCCCTCGACGAAGGACCTGTCGAGTTTCACGATCGCGGCGGGGAAGGCCCGCAGCAGGCTGAGCGACGATTCGCCGGTGCCGAAGTCGTCAAGCGAGAGGCGGATGCCCATCCGGTCGAGTTCGAAGAGGGTTCGGGAGACCTGCTGACCGCGGAGCACCGCCGACTCGGTCACCTCCAGCACCAGCCGCTCGCAGGGCAGCCCGCTCTCGGCCAGCGCGGCCGTCACGTCGGAGACGAAGTCGGGATCGTGCAGTTGCCGCGCGGAGACGTTCAGGCCCGCCTCCCGGAGTGCGTCCGGCCCGAACTCCCGTGACCACGCCGCCGCCTGGCGGCACGTCTCGCGCAGTACGAACCGGCCCAGCGGCACGATCAGACCGGTCCGCTCGGCGGCCGGGATGAACTCGGCCGGGCCGACGACCCCGCGCGTCGGGTGATGCCAACGGACCAGCGCCTCGACCCCGACCAACCAGTTGTCGTCGAGCCGCAGGATCGGCTGGTAGACGACCCGCAGCTCGTTGTCGTCCAGGGCCCGCCGCAGTTCGCCGCCGAGCTGCATGTGCGCCAGTACCGGCTCACCCATGCCGTCCACGTACCGTACGAAGCTCGCCTTCCCACGCTGTTTGGCCGTGTACATGGCGACGTCGGCGTCTCGCAGCACCGAGTCGACGGTGGCACCGGGTGCGGCGTCGGCGATGCCGATGCTGGCCTGCACCAGCAGGCGGTGCTTACTGATCGGCTGGTCGAGGGCGGCCAGCAGCCGGCCGGCCAACTCCTCGGGGTCGGCGTCCGCGCCGGTGAGCAGGACGGCGAACTCGTCACCGGCGACCCGCACCGGCAGGCCCTCGTCGCCGACCTCGGCCCGCAGCAGTTGGGCGACCGAGACGAGCAGCCGATCACCGACGCCGTGGCCGAGCAGGTCGTTGACGGTCTTGAAGTCGTCCAGGTCGACCAGGAGCACCGACGCGGGCGTCGTGGCGGTGAGCGCGGACGCGAGCCGGTCCCGGAAGAGCACCCGGTTGGCCAGCCCGGTGAGGCCGTCGTGGCTGACCTCGTACTGGAGGCGCTCCTCCTGAAGGCGGGTGTTGCGCAGCAGTCTGGCGTTCTCTCGATAGGCGATGAACTGTCGGGCGCTTACCAGCGCGGTCACCACCACGGCGGCGATCAGGACCACCCGGACCGGCCAGTTCAGGGGGGCGCCGAACGCGACGGCGAGCAGTGGCACGTCGACCGCCACTACCGCCAGGTACGGCAGGAGCACGCCGTTGCGGGCCTGATCGCGGCGGACACCGAGACCGGCCCGCCACTGCGCCCTGACGCCAAGCGTGAAGAACACCGGGGTCAACGGCATCACGATCGCCTGGACGGGGATGCCGGCGACGTACCCGAACCGGACCGCGAGTACGGCGACGATCCCGGCGGTGACGCCGCCGCTGGCCGCGACGAATCGTAGGGCGACGCGATCCACCGGGCCGCCAGCGACGAAGGACACCTTTGTCGCGGCGCCGACCGCGACCAGGAAGGCGAGCCCGACCAGCGCCATCGCCTGCGGGCTCCACGGCTCGTCGGCGGTCAGCATCGGGGCCAGCCCGACGTAACAGAGCAGGGCCGCGCAGCCGAGGAACGCGATCATGCGGTCGAGCAGGACGCGCCACCGCTCGACACCGCCGGTTTCGGCGATCGGCACCCGGGCCACCGCCCAGCTGGCGACGACGAATCCGATCGCCACGCAGGCCGCCGCCGGCAACGGCATGCTTCGGGTACGGGCCTCGGCGGCGTGCGTCAGCATGTCCAGCGCCAGCCAGCCGTACCCGATCGTGATGGTGACCGCGGCGACGAGGAGCGCGCGCCAGAAGCGTCGGGTGACCGGGTCGAGGTCGGCGTGGCGGAGCAGGTGTACGACGGACCCGGCGGCGAAGACCCCGCCGACGGGAACGAAGGTGTACGCGAGCGCCTCGGTTCCGGCGCCGACCGTGAAGTTCGCGACGCACCAGACGATGCCGAGGGCGATGACCGCGACGGTGGCCTGCACGTACCGGACGGCGATCCGGCTGTTCGTCGCGGCGACCCCGACCGTGGGGCCTGTCGTCGGCCGTAGCGCCACCTGCGTCACGGCTGTAGACCCTAGTGAGTGAGCAGGGGATCGCCATCCGTCATCGGGTGCTTCTTCGATGCCGCAGTATCCACTAGGGAGGGAGGTTCGGTGCTCACCCTCCCGGGCGTAGTTCGGCGAAGTGGCAGGCCGACGGGTGCGGGTCGGCGGCGCGTAGCACCGCCTGCGGATCCTGGGTGGCGCAGATGTCCTGGGCCTTCCAGCACCGGGTGCGGAAGTGGCAGCCGCTCGGCGGGTCCGCCGGGCTGGGCACGTCGCCGCGCAGCCGGATGATGCTGCGGTGTTCCCGGGCGTCCGGGTCCGGCACCGGTGCCGCGGAGAGCAGCGCCTGCGTGTACGGGTGGGTGGCGCGATCGTAGATCTCGTCCTCGGTGCCGATCTCCACGATCCGGCCCAGGTACATCACTGCGACCCGGTCGGAGATGTGCCGCACCACCGACAGGTCGTGGGCGATGAAGATGTAGGAAAGGCCCAGTTCGTCCTGAAGTTCCTCCAGCAGGTTGATCACCTGCGCCTGGATGGAGACGTCCAGCGCGGAGACCGGCTCGTCACAGACGATCACCTCTGGCCGTAGCGCCAACGCCCGGGCGATGCCGATCCGCTGCCGCTGGCCACCGGAGAACTGGTGCGGATACCGGTTGATGTGCTCCGGGTTCAGCCCGACGACGTCGAGCAGTTCCTGGACACGCCGCTGGCGGCTGCCCTTCGGGGCCGCCTCCGGATGGATCTCGAACGGCTCGCCGATGATGTCGCCGACGGTCATCCGCGGGTTAAGCGAGGTGTACGGGTCCTGCATGACCATCTGCATGTTGCGCCGGATCCGGCGTAGCTCACCGCCGGAGGCGGCGAACAGGTCTCGACCGGCCAGGGTGGCGCGGCCGGCGGTGGGTTTCTCCAGCCGCATCAGCAGCCGGGCCAGGGTGGACTTGCCGCAGCCCGACTCACCGACGATGCCCAGCGTCTCGCCCCGGCGCAGCTGGAAGCTCACCCCGTCGACGGCCTTGACCGCCCCGGTCTTCTTCTTGAGAACCACGCCCTGCGTGATCGGGAAGTGCTTGACCACGTGGTTGACGTCGAGGAGGGTCTCGCCGCGGACGGTGGTGGGGCTAGCCGGCGCGGTCATCACGTACCTCCTGGGCGAAGTGACACGCGCTGGTCCGGCCGTCACCGAGGACCAGATCGTGCGGCACCACGTCCACGCAGACCTGCTGCGCGTACGGGCACCGGGGGTGGAAGGGACAACCGCTGGGGATCCGCATCAGGTTGGGCGGCAGGCCGCGGATCGTGGACAGCTTCCCGCCCCGCTGGTCCAGGCGCGGAATCGAGTTCAACAGACCCTTCGTGTACGGGTGGGCGGGCGCCCGGTACAGCGATCGGACATCGGCGTGCTCGACGATCCGACCCGCGTACATGACCGCGATCCGGTCCGCGACGTCGGCGACCACGCCGAGGTCGTGGGTGATCAGGATCATCGCCATCTCCAGGTCCCGCCGCAGGTCGCCGAGGAGATCCATGATCTGGGCCTGCACGGTGACGTCCAGCGCGGTGGTGGGCTCGTCGGCGATGAGCACCTTCGGCTCCATCGCCAGGGCCATCGCGATCATCACCCGCTGCCGCATGCCGCCGGAGAACTGGTGCGGGTAGTCACCGAGACGCCGCCCCGCCGCGGGGATCTGCACCAGGTCCATCAGCTCCACCGAGCGACGACGGGCGTCCGCGCGGGACATTCCGAGTCGCTGGCGCAGCGTCTCGCCGATCTGCCAGCCGACCGGGAAGACCGGGTTCAACGCGGAGAGGGCGTCCTGGAAGATCATCGCGATCTCCTTGCCCCGGATCTGCCGGCGCTGCTCCTCCGGCAGACTCAGCAGGTCACGGCCGGAGTAGCAGATCTCGCCCGAGCTGATGTGGGCCGGCGGAGTGTCCAGGATGCCCATGATGGCCTGGGCGGTGACGGACTTGCCCGAGCCGGACTCGCCCAGCACGGCGAGCGTCTCGCCCGGGTCCAGGTGGTAACTGACCCCGTTGATCACCTTGGCCACACCCTCGCCGGTGCGGAACTCGACGTGCAGGTCGCGTACCTCCAGCAGGTGCCCGCCGGGCGGGGTGGGCGAGGCCGGCGTCGGCCGGACGGCGTGCTGACTCACGGTGCCTGCCTTTCGCTCGCGACTGCGGGGCTCGCTGCGCTCACTCCTCGCGCTCGCGGTGCCTGCCTTTCGCTCGCGACTGCGGGGCTCGCTGCGCTCACTCCTCGCGCTCGCATGAATCGCCTCACCGCAGCTTCGGGTCGAAGGCGTCGCGGATCGCGTCGCCGAGCATGATGAAGGCCAGGACGGTCAGCGCCAGGAAGGTCGACGGAACCACCAGCGGGGTCGCCGATTCCCGCATGTGCACCCGACCGTTGTTGATCTCGATGCCCCAGGAGATGGTCGGCTCCCGCAGCCCGATGCCGAGGAAGGACAGCGTCGCCTCGGCGGCGATGAACGAGCCGAGCGCGATGGTCAGCACCACGATTGCCGGGGCGAGCGCGTTCGGCAGGATGTGCCGCCACATGATCCGCCCGTTGCCGGCCCCCAGCATCCGGGCCGCGGCCACGTAGTCCTGCTCCCGCGCGGTGATCACCGAGGAACGGACCACCCGGGCGGCGGTGGTCCAGCCGAGCACCGCCAACACGAAGATGACCGCGGCGACGCGTACCGTGGCGCTGTCGCTGCCGATGCGCTTGAGCAGAACGATCGCGGCCAGCAGCAGCGGGATGCCGAGCACGATGTCGATCACCCGGGAGAGCACCGCGTCGACCCAGCCGCCGAAGTATCCGGCGAGCATTCCCACGACCAGCGCGATCAGGCCGGTGAACAGCGCGCTCAGGGCGCCGACAAGCAGCGACGCGCGAGCGCCGTGGACCGCCCGGGCGTACGTGTCGCAGCCCTGGAAGTCGTACCCGAAGATGGCTCCGCCGGAGGGCGCCGCGTGCTGCCGGGACAAGATGCAGTCGGCGGGGTCGTTGCTGGTGAACAGGCCCGGCACGGCGGCCATCGCGGTCACCAGCAGCACCAGGATCAGGCTGATCCAGAAGATCGGCTTGCGGCGCAGGTCGCGCCAGGCATCGCCGGCCAGGCTGCGCGGCTTGCGGGGCTGACCCACCTGGTTCGGCGTACCCGGTTCCCCGGAGGGCCCGCGCCGGGCGGCCTGGTTCTCCGACGCCGCCACCGTCTCGAAGTCACTCATGCCGGCACCTCGATGCCGTCGACCCCACCACGAGCGTCGATCATGGAGTTGTTGCCAGCCTCTGCGGCGTGTCGGGGCAACAACTTCATGATCGACCTGCTGAGGGTGCGCTCACTCATAGCGGATCCTTGGGTCCAGGACGGCGTACAGGACGTCGACCACCAGGTTGGAGACGAGGTAGACCACGACGAGCACGCTGACTATCCCCACCACCAGCGGGCCGTCCTCGGTGCGGATGCCGCGGAAGAGGTTGAAGCCGACGCCGGGAATGTTGAACACGCCCTCGGTGATGATCGCGCCGCTCATCAGGTTGCCGACCTCGACGCCGAGGAAGGTGATCACCGGGATGAGCGAGTTACGCAGCACGTGCACGCTTACCACCCGCCGATTCGGCAGGCCCTTCGACCGCGCGGTACGCACGTAGTCGGCGCGCAGGTTCTCGGCTACCGAGGTACGGGTCAGCCGAAGCGCGGTGGCCAGGGAGAGCGAGCCGAGCACGATGCCCGGCAACAGCAGCGCGAAGAAGTCGGGGTCGGCGCCGGCGGTGGGCGGGAAGAGTTGCCACTTGACACCCAGGAAGTACTGCGCCAGCGGGGCGAGCACGATGGTCGGGATACCGAGCACCAGGAGGGTCAGCAGCAGGGTGGCGTTGTCGAAGATGCTGGCCCGCCGGATGCCGGCGAGCACGCCTGCGGTGACACCGAAGATGACCGCGACCGCGATGGCGATCAGGGCCAGCCTGATCGTGACGGGCCAGGCGGCGGCGAGGATGTCGCCGATCGACCGTCCGGTGAGCGACTCGCCCAGGTCGCCGCGGAGCAGATTCGAGATGTAGTCGAAGTACCGGTAGAAGAAGCCGCCGATCCCGGTGGCGTCGAGGTGGTACTTCTCCGTGAGGTACGCCCGCTGCGCGGCGGTGACCGGGCGTTCCCCGGCGAGTGCCTGGATCGGGTCACCCTGACCGGCGAACATCAGCGCGTAGACGATCAGCGTGGTCCCGAAGAAGGCCAGGACCATCTGGAGCAGACGCCGCACGACGAAGCGGAACATAATTGGCAGTCTCCCTGAAAAGGGGCGAACCGCGTGGCGGGTCGGGTCACCTCGCGATGACCCGACCCGCCGGCGTGAGTGTTACTTGATCGCTTCGATCTTGGTCAGGTTGACCCGGTCGAAGAGATCCATCTCGACGTTCTTGACCTTGGTCGAGTGGCCGAAGTTGTTCTGGCCGAACCGCAGCGGTACGACCGGCAGGTCCTCGGCCAGCAGGTCCTCGGCCTCCTGGTACTTCTTGATCGCCTCTTCCTCGCTTGGGGCGCTGGCGCCCTCGGCGAGCAGACGGTCGAAGTCCGGGTTGCTGTAGCCGTAGTAGTTCGACGAGCCGTTGGTGCTGTACAGCGGGCCCAGGTAGTTCTCCATGGACGGGTAGTCCATGATCCAGCCCATCCGGAACAGGCCCACCGGCTGCTTCGCCTTGACCTTCGTCAGCAGGTCGGCGAACTTGGGCTCGGCGCTGCCGACGCAGTCCACGCCCAGGTTGGCCTTGAGCTGGTTGCAGGTGGCGTCGATCCAGTCCTTGTGACCGCCGTCGCCGTTGTAGGACAGGGTGATCTTCGACGGTCCGCCGGCAGCCTGGTAGAGCGCCTTGGCCTTGGCGGGGTCGAACTCGCCCGCGGCACCGACGGTGTTCTCCCGGTAGCCGGCGACGGCCGGGGAGACGAACGCGCGGGCCGGCTGCTGCGAGTCCTTGAAGATCGACCGAGTGATCTCCTCGCGGTCGATCGCCATCGAGATGGCCTTGCGCACGTCCGGGTTGCTGAACTCGTCCTGGAAGGTGGGGAACGCCAGGAAGTGCAGCGAGGACGCCGGGCTCTGCAGGAAGCGGTCGCCCAGGTCGGTGCCGGCGGTGGAGAGGTTCTCGGTCGGGATGGTCTTGATCACGTCGAGGTTGTCCGACAGCACGTCCGCGTACGCCGCGGTCAGCTGCTGGTAGATCCGGAACTCGACGCCGGCCACCTTCGGCTGCTCGCCGGGGAAGGCTTCGTACCGCTCGACCTCGACCTTGGCGTCGTGCTGCCAGGTGCCCTTCATCTTGAACGGGCCCTGGCCGATCGGCGCCTGCTCGTAACCCTCAGCCAACTCGCCGGGAGCGCTGAACGCGGCCTCGGGCAGCGGGTAGAAGGCGGTGTAGCCGAGCATCGACTTGAACTCGCTGTACGGCTGCGAGAGCGTGACGGTGAAGGTCAGGTCGTCGACCTGCTTCAGTCCGCTGAGCGTGTCGGCCTTCGGGCTCTCGCCCTGGAGGTCGTCGTAGCCGGCGATCTTCTCGAAGAAGTAGCTGGAGTTCTGCCCGTTCGGCGCGTACGCGCCGTAGTTCCAGGCGTCGATGTAGTTGTCGGCGGTCACCTTCTCGCCGTTGTGGAACGTGTAGCCGTCCTTGAGCTTGATCGTCCAGGTGGTGTTGTCCTCGGACGTGATCGACTCTGCGGCCACCTCGTACGGCTTGTGGGCCTCGTCGTAGTCGACGAGCGGGCTGAACAGGGCGGCGAGCACCTGGGAGCCACTCGTCTCGTTGGTGTTGGTCGGCACCAGGTGCTGCGGCTCGGCGATCTCGATCCGCACGGCCGCGTTGGGGTCGCTCTCGCCGGATCCACCGTCGCCGCCCGAGCCGCAGGCCACCAGGCCCAGGGTCACCGCGAGCGGGAGGGCGGTCCAGGCGGCAAGCCTACGAACACGCATCTAGCCTCCTCATCTCCATTACGCTGCGCAGTCGGGCCCGGCATTGGGTGACGCTGCGCAACGACGGGCAACGGTAGGTCATATGCCGCGAATCGGCAACGTAGCGGTTGCGAAGGGGTAACGGAACGCCACCCCCGGCCTTGTCGGGTTGACACCCGCGTGCTACGCGCGCTGCCGATACCCCGCCTTGACGTGCGGAGATGTGGTTGGTTGGGGCGCATCAGGGGGGCGCTGGGGTGCCTGGGGCTGCTCGTCATGATCGCCGGATTGCAGGCATTTGTGCCCCGACATCCTGATTTGCTGTGGTGTGCTGCACAAGGCGTTACGCTAAGTGACTAACGACACCTCACGCAAAGTAGTCTGTTCGGCCGATCGGGCGGTCGTCGAGGTCGGGGGAGCCGGTGGCGGCGGGCGTGAGACGATCTGCTCGTGACGGCGACGCTTATGAACGGCAAGGCGACCGCGGCCGAGATCAAGGACGAGCTGCGGGCGCGGGTCAAGGCGCTTGCGGAACGGGGCATCGTGCCAGGGCTCGGCACGGTGCTGGTCGGGTCCGATCCGGGCTCGCAGGCGTACGTCAACGGCAAGCACCGGGACTGCGCCGAGGTCGGCATCGCCTCCATCCGCCGGGAACTGCCGGCCGACGCCACCCAGGAGCAGGTCGACCAGGTCCTCGCCGAGCTGAACGCCGATCCGGCCTGCCACGGCTACATCGTCCAGCTGCCGTTGCCGGCACACCTGGACACGCAGCGGGTGCTGGAGCTGATCGACCCGGACAAGGACGCCGACGGCCTGCACCCGGTCAACCTGGGCCGGCTGGTGCTCGGCTACGACGCGCCGCTGCCCTGCACTCCGCGCGGCATCGTGGAACTGCTCCGCCGGCACGACGTGCCGCTGCGCGGCGCCAACGTGGCGGTGGTGGGCCGGGGCAACACCGTCGGGCGCCCCCTGGGGCTGCTGTTGACGCGGCGGAGCGAGAACGCCACCGTCACCCTCTGCCACACCGGCACCCTTGACCTGGCCGGGCACACCCGGGCCGCCGACATCGTGATCGTGGCGGCGGGCGTACCCGGTCTGCTCACCGGGGACATGATCACACCGGGTGCGGTCGTGGTGGACGTGGGCATCACCCGGGTGATCGGCCCCGACGGCAAGGGCCGCTACACCGGCGACGTGGACCCGGAGGTGGCCGAGGTGGCCGGCAAGCTGGTGCCGATGCCCGGCGGGGTCGGGCCGATGACCCGCGCCATGTTGCTCACCAACGTCGTGGAGCGGGCCGAACGCCCATAACCGTCCGCCCCTGGCCCGAACGGTGCCAGGATGGCTGATACGGTCCGGAAAACCGACTGGTATCAGGGAGTGGGACGACCATGGGTAAGAAGGTCACTGTCGTCGGGGCCGGATTCTACGGCTCTACCACCGCGCAGCGCCTGGCCGAGTACGACGTCTTCGACACCGTCGTGATCACCGACATCATCGAGGGTAAGCCCGCGGGCATCGCCCTCGACCTCAACCAGTCGCGTGCTGTGGAGGGCTTCGAGACCAAGGTCGTCGGGGTCACGACCGGCCCGAACGGTGAGGGCTACGAGGGCATCGAGGGCTCGGACGTGGTCGTCATCACCGCCGGCCTGCCGCGTAAGCCCGGGATGAGCCGGATGGACCTGCTGGAGACCAACGCCAAGATCGTCCGCCAGGTCGCCGAGAACGTGGCCAAGTACGCCCCGAACGCCGTCGTCATCGTGGTCTCCAACCCGCTCGACGAGATGACCGCGCTGGCCCAGATCGCCACCCAGTTCCCGCGCAACCGGGTGCTCGGCCAGGCCGGCATGCTGGACACCGCCCGGTTCACCAACTTCGTCGCCGAGGCGTTGCAGGTGCCGGTGAAGTCGGTGAAGACGCTGACCCTGGGTTCGCACGGCGACACCATGGTTCCGGTGCCGTCGCAGAGCAGCGTGAACGGCAAGCCGCTGCGCGAGGTGATGCCGGCCGAGCAGATCGAGGACCTGGTCGTGCGTACCCGCAACGGTGGCGCCGAGGTGGTGGCGCTGCTCAAGACGGGGTCGGCGTACTACGCCCCGTCGGCGGCGGCGGCCCGGATGGCGAAGGCGGTCGCGGAGGACTCCGGCGAGGTCATGCCGGTCTGCGCCTGGGTCGACGGCGAATACGGCATCTCCGGTGTCTACCTGGGTGTCGAGGCCGAAATCGGTGCCCAGGGCGTCAACCGCGTGGTGGAGACCGACCTCGACGCCGACGAGCTGGCCGCGCTCAAGGAGGCCGCCGAGGCCGTCCGCGCCAAGCAGGCCGACGTCGCGTCCATGTGACCGCACCGAATTGAGTCGATCAAGAGGTTTGCGTCTCGGGAAAGCTGATCCGAGACGCAAACCTCTTGGTCAATGTGGCGGTTCCCCGGCGGGGTGGGCCGGTGGGGTGGTGGGGGTGGCGGCGATCAGGGTGGTCAGGCCGTCCAGGACCCGGGCCAGGCCGAACTCGTACGCGTGGTCGGGGTGGTATGCGGCGTTCTGAGCCGCTCCGGCCGCGGCACCGACCCGGACGGCGGTCGGGAAGCGTCGCTCGTCGAGCACCTGCGTCAACAGGGGTGCGTTCGCCGTCCACCACTGTTCGTCCGTCCAGGCGCTCTCCTGTTGGGCGGAGCGTGCCTCGGCCGCCGAGCGGGCGGCAGCCCGGACGAAGTCGAGGACATAGGTCAATGCGGCGTCGCGGGTCACGTCGTCCAGCCCGGTGCCGTCGAAGGCGCGCAGTTCGTACTCGTACTTCGTCATCTGACCCGGCCCGAGCGGCGGGCGGCCGGTGGCGACCTCGGCGGCCCAGGGGTGGGCGGTGAAGAGGTCCCGGTTGTCCGTCGCCACTGCCGCCACCCGCGCCCGCCACGGGTCGCCGGAGCGGTCCGGCCTGGGCATGCCGGTGTAGATCGCGTCAAGCATCAGGTCGAGCAGTTCGGCCTTGCCCGGAACGTAGGTGTAGAGGGTCATCGGTGCCACGCCGACGGCCTGGGCGAGCGCTCGCATGGTCACCGCGTCCAGCCCTTCGGCGTCCGCCAACTCGATCGCGGCCGTGACGATGTCGTCCAGGGAGCGGCCCTGGCGGGGGCCACGACGAGGGACATCGTCGGTCTGCCGCCAGAGCAGGCGCAGGGTGTGAGCGGGGTCTCCGCCTCCGGTGCGGTGGTCGGGCACCCTCCGATCTTCGCAGGTCGAATCGCCGTACGCAGTACGTTGTACAATGTACGTAGTTATTGTCTCCGCACAGGGGGTGCGCGTGCACATCACTGCATCGGCGATCTCGCTCAACGTCGAGGACGTGCCGGCCTCGGTCGCGTTCGTCAAGCAGCACTTCGGATTCCAGGAGCAGATGTCGGCCGAGGGCTTCGTCTCGCTGGCCCGGGACGGGGTCGGTTTCAACCTGATCTTCCTGCGTACCGGGTTGGCCAGCCTTCAGCCGGAGAGCCTGCGGACGCAGCGGACCGAGGGTGTGATCGTCGCTTTTGTGGTCGACGACATCGATGCCGAGTACGCCCGGCTGACCGCCGCCGGTGTGCCGATCGCCACTCCGATCCAGACCGAGCCGTGGGGGGAGCGCTTCTTCCAGGTCGCCGACCCCAACGGGGTGATCCTCCAACTCGTGCAATGGGTGCACGGGCCGGAGGCCGCCGGCTGAACCAGGCGGTCCGCGTGCTGGTGTGCGCTGGGCGCGGTGGGGTATTGCTCCGCCGGGCCCGGCGCACGTCCGTGTCGCCAGCCTGCCGGCGCGGGCCGACCGGTGGGCGCGGCGTTCCTTGTCCGAGCCGATCCAGTACGCTCGTACTGCTTGAGCATGTCCCCTGAGAGGAGCGCCGGCGGATGGCGAAGATCAAGGTAAACAACCCGGTCGTGGAGCTCGACGGCGACGAGATGACCCGGATCATCTGGAAGCAGATCCGGGAGCAGCTGATCCTGCCCTACCTCGACGTCGACCTGCACTACTACGACCTCTCGATCCAGCACCGCGACGCCACCGACGACCAGGTGACCGTCGACGCCGCGAACGCCATCAAGGAGCACGGCGTGGGCGTCAAGTGCGCCACCATCACTCCGGACGAGGCCCGGGTCGAGGAGTTCGGCCTGAAGAAGATGTGGCGGTCGCCGAACGGCACGATCCGCAACATCCTCGGCGGCGTGGTCTTCCGCGAGCCGATCATCATGTCCAACGTGCCGCGGCTGGTCCCCGGCTGGACCAAGCCGATCATCATCGGCCGGCACGCCCATGGCGACCAGTACAAGGCCACCGACTTCGTGGTCCCCGGCCCGGGCACGGTGACCATCACCTACACCCCCGCCGACGGCTCGCAGCCGGTCGAGATGGAGGTCGCCAACTTCCCCGGCGGCGGCATCGCGATGGGCATGTACAACTACGACGAGTCGATCCGGGACTTCGCCCGGGCCTCGTTCCGCTACGGCCTGGACCGCAACTACCCGGTCTACATGTCCACCAAGAACACCATCCTCAAGGCGTACGACGGCCGGTTCAAGGACATCTTCGCCGAGGTGTTCGAGAACGAGTTCAAGGCCGAGTTCGACGCCGCCGGCCTCACCTACGAGCACCGGCTCATCGACGACATGGTCGCCGCCGCGCTCAAGTGGGAGGGTGGCTACGTCTGGGCCTGCAAGAACTACGACGGTGACGTGCAGTCCGACACCGTCGCGCAGGGCTTCGGCTCGCTCGGCCTGATGACCTCGGTCCTGCTCTCGCCCGACGGTCGCACCGTCGAGGCCGAGGCCGCCCACGGCACGGTCACCCGGCACTACCGGCAGTGGCAGAAGGGCGAGAAGACCTCGACCAACCCGATCGCCTCGATCTACGCCTGGACCCGTGGCCTGGCCCACCGGGGCAAGCTGGACGGCACCCCGGCGGTCAGCGAGTTCGCCAACACGCTGGAGCAGGTCATCGTCGACACCGTCGAGAGCGGCCAGATGACCAAGGACCTCGCGCTGCTCATCTCGCGGGACGCTCCGTGGCAGACCACCGACGAGTTCATGAACACGCTCGACGAGAACCTGGCTCGCCGCCTCGCTGCCTGAGACCCATTCACCGAACCCGCCGGCCCGAGCGCCGGCGGGTTCGGTGTTTCCGTACCCGGAACAGCGGCGTGTCGCGACCGGACGCGCCAGTCGGCGTCACTTCGTCCGGCGCGCCTCGTTGACCCGGGTGGACGAGATGCCAGTCCCGTCCTGGAAGGTTGACCGTCGCCACCGCGCGACGCGCGTGCCCAGCAGCCAGCCTTCCCGGCTGTCGAGTACAGCCAGCCGTCCCTTCCCTGCGGGGGGCCCTGTCCCGGGCCCCCCGCGCCCTGCTGTCCCGTCTCCTGCTGCCCGATGCCGCGCCCGGCGTGGCGACCTGCGAGGGCCGTCCGTCACACCGCGCGCAGCAACTCGGCGGCCCGCTCCGGGGCGATGTCGTTGATGAAGACTCCCATGGCCGACTCCGAGCCGGCCAGGTACTTCAGCTTGTCCGCCGCCCGCCGGACGCTGAACAGTTGCAGGTGCAGATGCCCCAGCTCACGCTCGACGCGTACCGGTGCCTGGTGCCAGGCGGCGATGTAGGGCATGGGACTGTCGAACAGCCCGTCGAAGCGGCGCAGCAGGTCCAGGTAGAGCGGTCCGAACGCGTCGCGTTCCGCGTCGGTCAATGCCGGAAGGTCGGGCACCGCCCGGTGCGGCGCGATGTGCACCTCGAACGGCCACCGGGCGGCTGCCGGGACGTACGCCGTCCAGTGCGGGTTTGTCGCCACCACCCGCTCGCCGGTGGCGCGCTCGGCGGCCAGCACGTCGGCGTAGAGGTTGCTGCCGCCGGTGCGCTCGGCGTGCCGACGGGCCGCGCCCAGCAGCGACCGGGTCCGTGGGGTGACGAACGGGTACGCGTAGATCTGCCCGTGCGGGTGGTGCAGCGTCACCCCGATCTCCACCCCCCGGTTCTCGAAGCAGAAGACCTGCTCGACGCCGGGCAGCCCGCCGAGCACCGTGGTCCGGTCGGCCAGCGCGTCCAGCACGGTACGCACCCGGCGCGGCGGTAGCGCGGCGAACGAGGCGTCGTGATCGTCGGTGAAGCAGACCACCTCACAGCGCCCCTGCCCAGGCCGGGCCGCGGTGAACGGGGTGATCGCGGCCGGTTCCGCCACCACCCGCCCGCTCAGCGCCGGGAACCGGTTCTCGAAGACCGCGACCGCGTACTCCGGGGCCGGGATCTCGCTCAGCCGCTCCGCCGTCGAGGGGCAGAGCGGGCACTGGTCGGCCGGGGGGAGGAAGGTCCGGGTCTGCCGGTGCACCGCCAGCGCCACCCACTCGTCGGTGAGCGGGTCGTAGCGCAGTTGGGAGGCGGGTGGGGGCGGCGGCAACTGACGCCGGTCCGGCTGGTCCCGGACGGCGTCGTCGCGCTCGTCGAAGTAGATCAGTTCGCGGCCGTCGGCCAGGCTGATCGCCGTACGCTTCATCGCAATGTCCCGCCTTCGGTGACCGGCACGACGATCAGCTCGCCGACCCGGTCGGTGAGCAGTCGTCGGGCCTCCGGTGCCAACCGGTCGTCGGTGACCAGCACGTCGGCCGCGCCCAGGTCGGCGATGGCCGAGATGCCGACCGTTCCCCACTTGGTGTGGTCGGCGAGCACCACCAACCGGTCCGCCGCCGCGACCAGTGCCCGGTTCGTCTCGGCCTCGGTCAGATTCGGGGTGGTGAAACCGGTCCGCTCGGTGATTCCGTGCACGCCGAGGAAGAGCAGATCCAGGTGCAGGGTGCGGACGGCGCCGACGGCCAGTGGCCCGACCAGGGCGTCCGAGGGGGTGCGCACCCCACCGGTCAACACCACCGTCTGGTCGGCGCGGCCCCGCTGGTGCAGGATGTCGGCCACCGGCAGCGAGTTGGTCACCACGGTCAGGGCCGGCACGTCGACCAGTTGCCGGGCCAGTTCGGCGGTGGTGGTGCCGGCGGAGAGCGCGATCGCGGCCCCGGGCCGGACCAGCTTCGCGGCATGCGCCGCGATGGCCGCCTTCTCGGCCTGCTGGCGTACCGACTTCGCCTGGAAGCCCGGCTCGTTGGTGGCGCCGGCGACGGTGGCGCCGCCGTGCACCTTGGCGAGCAGGCCACGTTCATGCAGCAGGTCCAGGTCGCGGCGGATGGTCATGTCGGAGACGCCGAACTCGGCGGCCAACTCGCCGACGCGTACGCCGCCGGTCAACCGGACCCGGTCGAGGATCGCCGCATGGCGCTGCCGCGCGAGCATCGGCCCCTTCCAGACTTCACGTGAGCGAACAGATCCGAACAGAAACAAACACTAGCGGCCAGGAGCGACCACCGGAAGGGAAGGTGCTCCGGTGTCAGAGCGCGGGCAGGCGGGGCTCCACCCAGCCGGTCTCGGTCAGATGGTGCAGGACCCGCTGTACCGCCTCGTCGACGGTGAGATCGGTGGTGTCCAGCACCAGATCCGCGTCGGTCGGCTCCTCGTACGGGTCGTCGATGCCGGTCATCCCGGTGAGCAGCCCCGCTCGGGCCCGGGCGTACAGGCCCTTGCGGTCGCGTTTCTCGCAGACCTCGAGCGGAGTGGCGACGTGCACCAGCACGAACCCCGCGCCCGCCGCCACGGCCATCTCCCGGGCGGTCGCCCGGGCCTGGGCGTACGGGGCGATCGGGCAGCAGATGCTGATCCCGTGGTGCCGGGCGATCTCGGCGGCGACCCACCCGATCCGACGCACGTTGGTGTCCCGGTCGGCCCTGCTGAAGCCCAGCCCGGCGGTCAGCTCGCGACGTACCACGTCGCCGTCGAGCAGCGTGACCGTACGCTCGCCCTCCTCGCGCAGCGCGTCGGCGAGCCCACGGGCGACCGTCGACTTGCCGGAACCGGAGAGCCCGGTCAGGAACACCACCAGGCCGCGGTGCCGCCGGGGCGGTCGGGCCCGGCTCAGCTCCTTCGCCACCGCCGGAGGGGTGTGCCACTCGGGCAGCGGGAAACCCCGGTCCAGCAGGTCTTCGATCTCCGCCTGGCTCAACGCCAGCCGCCGGTTGCGGGGCGGGATGTCATCGCGCCAGCGCCACTGGCCGTCCCGGTTGTCGTAGGCCAGTTCGCGGGGCACCAGCACCCGCAGCCCGGCCCCGGAGAGCATCTCGCCGGTGGAGAGCAGGTGGGTGACGCCGTACGCGGCGGAGACCCGGGCCAGCAGCAGGGCGTCACTGATCTCGTCGCGTCGCCGGGAGAACGGCACGGCGACCAGGGTCGCCGGAGGCATCCGGTCCCGGGCGGCGAACACGCTGCGGACCAGCGCCTCCGGTGGTAGTCCACCGGTGCCGTCCTCGCCCACCGGGATCATGATCAGCAGATGGGCGCTCAGGGTGCGTACGGCGTGCGCGATCTGCGCCAGCTGCGGCCGGTGCAGCGGCCGGTCGGCGACCACCCCGAGCACCCGGCCGGGCGGCAGCAACGCGCGAATCTCCTCGGGCGTACGCCGCAGCCGCTGGAACGGACCGTGAGCGCCGTTGCCCAGCCGGCGCACGGTGCCGCCGACCCCGGCCACCCCGTCGCGGATCGTCCAGGCGTCGGCCACCTCCAGGGCCGCCATCGGTGCGCCCTCGCTGTCGGTGAGCACCAGCGTCCGGCGGCCCGGGTCGGCGAGGTCGAGCTGCTGAACCAACGTCGCGGGCACCTGGAGAGGGACGGCGACCGGCCACGGGGCGTCGTCGACGAGCCGGCCTCGGCGGCTGACCGAGACCAGATCGGCCCGGGTCATGAACCCGGCCAATGGCGCGTACGCACCGATCAACAGCAGCTCGAGATCCGCGAGTTCACCGGGACGCGGCGTGTACGTCGGTGCTTCCCGCAGCACCTCGTCGGGCAGCACCCACCCGTTGCTCATCAGACCCCCAACTCCGGCGACCGGCACACAGTTTCGCAGCCGGTCGCCGATCGGTCGAGAGCGCCACCACGCCCGCCGGGCCACTGCTGTCGACGGCGTCACCTGCCGACCCGCGAACCGGCTGCGTGCAGCGGCGGCAACCGGGCTGGCGGCACCCTGCTGCGGGCCGCTGTGGACCCGCCGCTTCGCGACGTCGTACGCGCCCGACCGCTCAGCCCAGCGCGGCCGCCCCGAACGAGACCGCGAACCGCTTGCACCAGATGGAAACACTTGTCAGGTCCGACAGCTCGACATCGCCCGGGATCGCGTAACCCTGGTCGCCGCGGTTGCCCTTGAGCCGCCCCAACTCGACCCAGCGGCCGTCGTCGAACACGTGCCACCCGTCCCGGCCCTCGATCACCGGCTGGTCGGTCAGCCACACCCGCAGGTCCGGGCCGTTGGAGGTGTCCAGACCGACCAACTCCAGCCGGTGCTGCCCGTCGGCGGTGCGCACGATCCGCGCGCTCCCGGAGGTGTCGTGCTCGTGGCTGATGAAGTCACCGGAGCTGACTAGGGTCGCCGTCGCGGCGTCGGGGCCTGCCGGGGAAGCCGGCGTGGCGGAGTTGGTCGGCGTGGCGGAACTGGCCGGTGCGGCGGAGCTCGCCGGGGTGGCGACCGTGGTCAGCCGCTCGGCCACCTCGGCGTCGGTCAGCAGCTTCCATGGCTGGAACCAGTACAGGCCGAAGGCCGAACCGGCGGCCAGCACGGTGATCGCGATCCACGTCAGCGGGGTACGGAACAGGCGGCGACTGAGCATGTCCCAGTCTGTCGCGGATGATCGCACCGTGTCAGCCGCGCAAATCTTACGAACTGCGAACCGACTTGCCGGGGCGCGGTGGCCGATCTCCCTAGGGGGCGTGGGCGCACCGGTATCAGGGGAAACGGGGGTTGCTTCCGGAGCGCGGCGCATTGTCCGACACCTCTAGGCTGACGACGTGACACTGATCGCAACCGAGTCGTTGACGAAGGTCTACGGCGGCGGGGTCACCGCACTGTCCGATCTGACGGTCGCGGTGGAACCAGGGATCGTCGGTCTGGTCGGCGCCAACGGCGCCGGCAAGTCGACCCTGATCAAGCTGCTGCTCGGCCTGCTCACTCCCACCCGAGGCCGGATACAGGTGCTGGGCCTCGACCCGACCGCCGACACGGCGGCGGTGCGGGCCCGGGTCGGCTACATGCCCGAGCACGACTGCCTGCCGCCCGACCTTTCCGCCGCCGAACTGGTCACCCATCTGGGGCGGATCAGCGGCCTACCGCGCACGGTCGCCCGGGAACGGGCCTCCGAGGCGCTGCGCCACGTGGGCCTGCACGAGGAGCGCCACCGGCCGGTGGGCGGCTACTCCACCGGCATGAAGCAGCGGGTCAAGCTCGCTCAGGCGCTGGTGCACGATCCCGACCTGCTGCTGCTCGACGAGCCCACCAACGGCCTCGACCCGGCCGGCCGGGACGCGATGCTCGCTCTGGTGCAGCGGATCGGCACCGAGTTCGGCATCTCCGTACTGGTCTGCTCGCACCTGCTCGGTGAGGTCGAGCGGATCTGCGACACCCTGGTCGCCATCGAGGGTGGCCGGCTGCTGCGGGCCGACCACATAGCCGCCATGACCTCGGCCACCGACGTGCTCGCGGTCGAGGTCAGCGAGGGCACCGAGGCGCTGGCCGCCCGGCTGGCCGCGCTCGACCTGCCGGTGGGCCGGGAGGGAAGGCTGCTGCTGGTGCCGCTGGCCGACGAGCGCACCTACGACCAGATCCTCGGTGCGGTGGCCGAACTGGACCTGCCCCTGCACCGGCTGGACCAGCGCCGGCACCGGGTGGCCGAACTCTTCGCCCGGAGGGAGCACAGCCATGCCTGAGCCGACCGGCGTCATCCATGACATCGGCTACCAGCGCTACACCGGTCCTCGGCTCGGTCGCCGGCACGTCTTCGGCGCGCTGTACCTGCACGGGGTGCGGACCACCTTCGGGTTGGGCCGCAGCGCCAAAGCCAAGATCTTTCCCTGGCTGGTGGTCGGCATCGTGCTGATGGTGGCCGCTGCGGTCACCGCGATCCGCAGCCAGATCGGCGAAGTGATCATGACGTATGCCCAGTTCGCCGACGCGATGAGCTGGCTGGTCATCTTCTTCGTCGCGGTGGCCGCGCCCGAGCTGGTCTCCCGGGACATGCGCAGCGGTGTTCTGCCGCTGTACTTCTCCCGGCCCCTGCCGCACGCCGACTACCCGCTGGCCAAGCTGCTTGCCCTGGTCACCGCGCTCTTCCTGCTGCTCGGCGCGCCGCAACTGCTGATGTTCCTCGGCGGTGCCTTCACCGCCGACGGCATGGGCGCGGTCTGGGACGAACTGCTCGACCTGCTGCCGGGGCTGCTCTACGCCGGACTGTGGGCGGTGGTCTTCGCCTCGGTCGGCCTGCTGATCGCCTCGATGACCGGAAAGCGCGCCTTCGCCGCCGGTGGAATCGTCGCCGTGTTCCTGATGACCACGCCCATCGTCGGCATCCTGTCGGTCCTGCCCTCGCAGGCGGCGAACCAGCTCGCCGGCATCGCCTCGCCGCCCACCCTGGTGCAGGGCGTCGGCCTCTGGACGATGCGCGACCTACTGGTCACCGAATCCAACAGCGCCGACCTCGACCTCGGGGCCTTCGGCCCGGTGTACGCGCTGGTCGCCGTCGCGCTCGTGGCGGGCTGCGTCGCCCTGCTGCTGGCCCGCTACAAGAAGGTGGCCGCACGATGACCACGACGAGTACCGCCGCACCGGCGGCCACCGCCACCACCAGCACCCTCGACCTCGCCGGGGTCTCCCGCTGGTACGGCAACGTGGTCGCGGTCAACGACGTGAGCATGAGCCTCGGGCCCGGGGTGACCGGGCTGCTCGGTCCCAACGGGGCGGGCAAGACGACCCTGCTGCACATGATGGCCGGCTTCCTCACCCCGTCCCGGGGGCAGGTGACCCTGGACGGCCGGCCCACCTGGCGCAACCCGGAGGTCTACCGCCTACTCGGCCTGGTCAGCGAGCGGGAGGCGGTGCACAGCTTCCTCACCGCGTACGAGTTCGTGCTGGCCACCGCGAAGCTGCACAAACTGCCGGATCCGCAGGCCGCCGCCCGCCGCGCCATCGACCTGGTGGAGATGGCCGACGCCCAGGACCGCCGCATCGGCACGTACTCCAAGGGCATGCGGCAGCGCACCCGGGTGGCGGCGGCGCTGGTGCACGACCCGCAGGTGCTGCTGCTGGACGAGCCGTTCAACGGCATGGACCCGCGCCAGCGGTTGCACATGATGGAGTTGCTGCACTCCCTCGGCGACGCGGGCCGGACGATTCTGTTCAGCTCGCACATCCTGGAGGAGGTCGAGCAGGTCTCCGGCACGGTCCAGGTGATGGTCGCCGGCCGCCTCGCCGCCTCCGGCGACTTCCGGACCATCCGGCGGCTGATGACCAACCGGCCGCACGTCTTCGCCATCCGCTCCACCGACGACCGGGCGCTGGCCGTCGCGTTGATGGCCGAGACGTCGGTCAGCGGGGTCGAGTTGGGGCGGGACGGCCTGACCGTACGCGCCGGTGACTACGGCGCCTTCACCCGGATGCTGCCGAAGGTCGCCCTGGCCCGGGGCATACGGGTCCAGCAACTGGTGCCCGAGGACGAGTCCCTGGAGAGCGTCTTCTCCTACCTGGTGGAGGCCTGATGTCCACTGTCTCCTGGATCACCGTGCGCGGCCTGTTCGGCCGTCGCCGGTTCCTGCTGCTGCTTCCGCTGCCGGTACTGCTGGTGGGGCTGGCCGTGCTCTCCCGAGGGCTCGGGGTGGCACCCGCCGACTGGGGGCCGCCGGTGCTCGTCGGTCTCGGTTTGGCCGTGGTGCTGCCGGTGGTCGCCCTGATCGTCGGCACCGGCGTGCTCGGGGCCGAGATCGATGACGGCACCGTGGTGCACGTGCTCACCACGCCACTGCCACGCTGGCAGATCGTCCTGCCGAAGCTGGCCGTCGCGGCCGGGGCCACCGCGGTCACCGTCGCGGTCCCGCTGTTCGCGGCGGGCCTGCTGGCCGACTCGGTACGTCTCGGCGTGGCACTCGCCGTCGCCGCGTCGGTCGGTGCGCTGGCCTACACCGCGCTGTTCGTGGCGGCCAGCCTGCTCACCCGGCGACCGGTACTGCTCGGTCTGGTCTACGTGCTGATCTGGGAAGGGCTGCTCAGCAACGTGGTCACCGGCACCCGGGTGCTGTCGATCCAGCACTACGTGATCGCCCTGGCCGACCGGCTAGCCCCGACCAACCTGCTCAGCACCACGGTCTCCGTGTCGGTGGCGGCAGTGATGACCTCGCTCATCATCATCGGCGCCACCTTCCTCTCCATCGACCGCCTACGTTCCTTCTCGGTAGCCGGCGAAACCAGCTGACCCACCTGTGGGCGGGCGTCGGGAGGCAGCACTTTCGGGGGAAGTGCTGCCTCCCCGGCTGTTGAGGCGGCACTTCCCCCGATGTCGCACAAGTCTCTCGGGTTGCGCGGGGCTTGCGCGTTGCGTGAGGGCTTGCGTGGGTCAGAAGGCGCAGGCGATTACCAGTTCCGGGGTGCGGTCGGGTAGCAGGTCGAGCTTGTTGATGCGGCCGGCGGCGCGCAGGTCGTCGATGACCAGCGTGAGCTGGTCGAGCAGCGCGGCCGGGCCGAGCGCCTCGGCCAGCGGCACCTCCGCCTTCATCGACAGCTTCCGCTCCGACTTGGCCCGGCGGACCTGCCCGAGCGCGTCGCCGGCGAGCCGCAGCAGGTGCGGGTCGCCGTCACCCTGGATCGCCCGGCCCACCTCGTACGTGGTCGGCCACGGCGCGCGGTGCACCGAACCGTACCGCCACCACGACCAGACCTCCTCGGTCGCGTACGGCAGTACCGGTGCGAACAGCCGCAACTGCACCGACAGCGCGGTGGCCAGCGCCGCCCGGGCCGAGTCGGCCCCGGCCCCGCTGCCGTAGGCGCGTTCCTTCACCAGCTCGATGTAGTCGTCGCAGAACCGCCAGAAGAACGACTCGGTGGCCTGGAGTGCCGCCGTGTGGTCGTACCCCTCGAAGGCCGTTGTCGCGGTGGCCACCACCTCGGACAGCTCGGCGAGCATGGCGCGGTCGAGTGGCGTGGTCGCGGGTGCCCGCAGCGCGTCGGCGGCGCCCAACCCGAGCGCGAACTTCGACGCGTTTAGCAGCTTGGTGGCCAACCGCCGGCCGATCCGGATCTGGGCCGGGTCGAAGGCCAGGTCGGTGCCGGGTTTGCCGCTGGCCGCCCAGTACCGCACCGCGTCCGAGCCGTGCTGCTCCAGCAGCGCCATCGGGGTCACCACGTTCCCCTTGGACTTCGACATCTTCTTGCGGTCCGGATCGAGGATCCAGCCGGACAGCTCCGCCGTCCGCCAGGGCAGCGCGCCGTGCTCCAGGTGTGACCGGACCACGGTGGCGAACAGCCAGGTGCGGATGATGTCGTGCCCCTGCGGGCGCAGATCCATCGGGAAGACCCGCCGGTACAGATCCGGGTCCCGTTCCCAGCCGCCGACGATCTGCGGGGTCAGCGACGAGGTGGCCCAGGTGTCCAGCACGTCCGGGTCGCCGATGAAACCGCCCGGCACGCCGCGCTGCGACTCGTCGTACCCCGGCGGGGCGTCCTCGGACGGGTCGATCGGCAGCGCGGACTCATCCGGCGTGAGAGCCTGGGCCCAGTCCGGTTCGCCAGCGTCGTCGAGCCGGTACCACACCGGCACCGGCACCCCGAAGTAGCGCTGCCGGCTGACCAGCCAGTCGCCGGTGAGGCCGCTCACCCAGTGCTCGTAGCGGTGCCGCATGTGCTCCGGCACCCAGCGCAACTCCCGGCCATGCGCCAGCAGTTCCTCCCGCAGGTCGGTGTCGCGGCCACCGTTGCGCAGATACCACTGCCGGGTCGAGACGATCTCCAGAGGCCGGTCGCCCCGCTCGTAGAACTTCACCGGGTGGCTGATCGGGCGCGGCTCGCCGACCAGGTCATCCGCCTCGGTCAGCTGTTCCACGACCGTTCGCCGGGCGCCGTTCACGGTCTGCCCGGCCAGCGCCGCGTACGGCTGCGGGGGCACACCGGCCGGTGGCTCCGGCAACAGCCGGCCGTCCCGGCCGATCACCACCCGGGTGTCCAGGGCCAGTTCCCGCCACCAGGTCACGTCGGTCAGGTCACCGAAGGTGCAGACCATCGCGATGCCGGTGCCCTTGGCCGGGTCCGCCAGCGGGTGCGCGCGCACCGGCACCTGCACCCCGAACACGGGCGTACGCACAGCCGTGCCGACCAGGTCCGCGTACCGCTCGTCGTCGGGGTGGCAGACCAGCGCGACGCAGGCCGGCAGCAGCTCCGGCCGGGTGGTGTCGATAAGCACCGCCCGCCCGCCGGGCGCGTGGAAGCGCAACCGGTGGTACGCGCCGGAGCGTTCCCGGTCCTCCAGTTCGGCCTGCGCAACGGCGGTGGCGAAACCGACGTCCCAGAGTGTCGGCGCCTCGGCCTGGTACGCCTCACCCCGGGCCAGGTTGCGCAGGAACGCCCGCTGGGAGGCGGCCCGGGCCACCGACCCGATGGTGGTGTACATCAACGACCAGTCCACCGACAGTCCGAGCCGCCGCCACAGTGCCTCGAAGACCTGCTCGTCGGCGACGGTCAACCGTTCGCACAGCTCGATGAAGTTGCGCCGGGAGATCGGGGTCGGGTTCTTCCGGGCGGCGTCGTCCACGGGGTCGGTCGGCGGTGCCCAGTCCGGGTCGTACGGCAGCGAAGGGTCACAGCGCACCCCGTAGACGTTCTGCACCCGGCGCTCGGTGGGCAGGCCGTTGTCGTCCCAGCCGATCGGGTAGAAGACCGTCCGGCCGCGCATCCGCTGGAACCGGGCGATCAGGTCGGTGTGCGTGTACGAGAAGACGTGCCCCATGTGCAGCTCGCCCGATACGGTCGGCGGCGGGGTATCGATCGCGTATACGTCCGACCGCTGCCTGGTGCGGTCGAACGCGTACGTGCCCTCCTCCTGCCAGCGGCGCGACCAGGTCTCCTCGAGCCCGTCCAGATGAGGACGCTCGGGGACGCCGGTGCGGGCCGTCCTCGCCGTATCAGTCATTCGCCGATCGTAGGCACCGGGACCGTGGTGGGCACGCCATTACCTGATCACGAAAGGGTCAGAGCAGCGAGTCGCGCCACTGACGGTGCAGGTCAGCGTACCGACCGCCGCCGACGATCAGCTCGGCCGGCGGCCCGTCCTCGACGATCCGGCCCCGGTCGAGGATCAGTACCCGGTCGGCGGTCTCCACCGTGGAGAGCCGGTGCGCGATCACCAGCGCGGTCCGGTCCCGCAGGATGCTGCCGAGCGCGTGCTGCACCAGACGTTCGGTCGGTACGTCAAGCGACGAGGTGGCCTCGTCGAGAATCAGCACCGCCGGGTCGGCCAGGAAGGCCCGCGCGAAGGCGACCAGCTGGCGCTGCCCGGCGGAGAGCCGGCCACCGCGCCGGTGCACCTGTGTGGCGTACCCGTCGGGCAGCGCCGAGATGAAATCGTGCGCGCCGATCGCCTGGGCGGCGGCCTCGACGGCGTCGTCGTCGGCGTCCGGGCGACCGAACCGGATGTTGTCCGCGACGGTGCCGCCGTACAGGTGGGTCTCCTGGGTGACAAGCACCATCGCCCGGCGCAGGTCCGCGTCAGCCACCTCGCGCAGGTCCACACCGCCCAGCGTGACCGTGCCGGTGTCCGGGTCGTGGAACCGGGCGAGCAGCTTGGCGACGGTGGACTTGCCGGCGCCGGTCGGCCCGATCAGGGCCACGGTCTGCCCGGCGGGAATGGTGAGGTCCAGCCCGGTGAGGATCGGCGAGTCCGGTCGGTACCCGAACGACACCGCGTGGAAGCGGACCGCGCCGCGGGCCGGGCCGTCGGGCAGCGGCACGGGCCGGACCGGTTCGGCGACCGCGGGCCGCTCGTCGAGCACCCCGGCGAGCTTCTCAAGCGCCGCCGTGGCCGACTGGAGCGAGTTGTAGAACTGGCTCAGCTCCTGCATCGGCTCGAAGAACCGGCGCAGGTAGAGCAGGAAGGCCGCGAGCACACCGACCCCGGTGTCGCCGCCCAGCACCCGGGCGCCGCCGTAGCAGAGCACCGCCGCGACCGTGACGTTGCCGATCAGCTTGATGCCCGGCGAGTACGTCGCGATCAGATGGAAGGCGTGCCGGCTGGACCGACGGTAGTCGTCGTTGACCGAGTCGAAGATGTGTTGGTTGCGTGCCTGGCGGCGGTACGCCTGAACTGCCCGGATGCCCCGCATCGACTCGACGAAATGAACGATGACCAGCGCCATCGCCTCCCGGGTGCGCCGGTACGCGGAGGCCGAGGCACGGGCGAACCAGCGGGACAACCAGAACAGCAGCGGGAAGGCGAGCAGGGTCACCGAGGCCAGTGGCAGGTCCAGCCAGAGCAGGATGCCGGCCACCGAGATGATCGTCAGAGCGGCCATCACCAGGCTCTCCACACCCCCGTCGACCAGCTCGGCGATCGAGTCGATGTCGCTGGTCAGACGCGAGATCATCCGCCCTGACGTGTACCGCTCGTGGAAGGCCACCGGCAGGTGCAGGAAGTGTGCGTACACCCGGCGGCGCAGGTCGAGCAGGACGGCCTGGCCGATGCGGGCGGAGATGGTGAGGAAACCACGCCGGGCCGCGTACTCGACGCCGGCCGCGGCGGCGAACGACACGGCCACGGTGATCAGCGGGCCGGGCTCGCCGGCCCGGAGCGGCTCGATCGCCCGGTCGATGCCGAGCATGACCAGGTACGGCCCGGACATGGCCGCGGCGTTCTGGGTCAACAGCAGCGCGACCGCCGTGCCCAGCCGGGCCCGGTGCGGGCGCAGCACGTCCGCCAGCAGCGCCCGGCTGCGGGCCCGGAGCCGGGCCACCGCTGCCGGATCGGTGTCCTCGGCGAGGCTTCGGTCGGCGTTCGGGTCAGGTGCCACCCCCCGCCAGTGGGCCGGATCCGTCCCGGGCGGTGGATCCGGCACGGCCGACGCGGCGGTCACGAGAGCACCAGGGGAGAGCCGCCAGGCGCCGGATCGGTCGACGTCGGTGTTCCGGCGATCGACGCCGCGGCCGGCTCGGCGGAGAGCAGCCCGCGGTACGTGGGCACGCCGGCGAGCAGTTCGGTGTGGGTGCCGACAGCGGTGATCCGGCCGTGTTCCAGCAACGCCACCCGGTCGGCCAGGGCGATGGTGGAGGGACGGTGCACCACCAGCAGCGCGGTGGTGTTCCGCAGCACCCGCTTGAGGGCCGACTCCACCAATGCCTCGGTGTGCACGTCGAGCGCGGAGAGCGGGTCGTCGAGAACGAGTACGGCCGGTCGGATCAGCACCGCCCGGGCCAGGGCGAGTCGTTGCCGCTGGCCGCCGGAGAGCGACAGGCCCTGCTCCCCGAGCCGGGTACGCAGCCCCCGCGGCAGGTCGTACGCGAACTCGGCCTGAGCCAGCGCCAGGGCGGACCGGACCTCATCCTCGCCGGCGTCGGGTCGGCCCAGGGTGAGGTTCTCCCACACCGACATGGAGAACAGCGTCGGCTCCTCGAAGGCGACCCCGACCAGGCCGCGCAGTGAAGCCAGCCGCAGGTCGCGCAGGTCGTGCCCGTCCAGGGTGATGCGGCCGGCGCTGACCTCGTGCAGCCGGGGTACCAGGGACAACAGGGTGCTCTTGCCGCTGCCGGTGGCACCGACCACCGCGAGGGTCTCGCCGGGCTCGACGGTGAGATCGAGGCCCCGCAACACTGGGGCGGCGCCACCCGGATAGCGGAATCCCACCCCCTCGAAGCGGAGCCGACCACGCACCGTCGAGCGAGCCAGGGCGACGGCGACCGGAGGGTCCACGATGGTGGGCCGGGTGTCCAGCACCTCCTGGATCCGGTCGGCGGCGGTGGCCGCCTCCTGCCCGTTGGCGATGATCCAGCCGAGTGACTGCACCGGCCAGATCAGCATCAACTGGAGGCTGACGAAGGCCACGAGCTGACCGATGGTGAGCCGTCCGCCGGCGACCGCGGCGGCACCGGCCACCAGGACCGTGCCCAGGGTCAGGTTCGGCACCAGGTCGAGCAGCGCGGAGGTGCGGGCGAGCAACCTCCCCTTGCCGATCCCGGTGTCGTGCAACGCCTCGGTGCCGGCGGCGAAGCGGGCGGCCAGTTGCGGCCCCCGCCCGTACGCCTTCATCGTGCGTAGGCCCTGCGCGGCCTCCTCGACAAGCGTGGCCACATCGCCCTGCTGGTCCTGCATTCGGCGGGACGCGACGTGGTAGTGCCGGCCGAAGCGGCGGGCGATCAGGAACAGCGGCACCGCGCTGGCGGCCACCAGCAGGCCCAAGGCGGGGTGCAACCGGATCAGCAGCACCACCACGACCAGGTAGGTGACCATGTTGAGAATGAGGAAGAACAGGCCGAAGGAGAGGAACCGGCGCAGCACCGACAGGTCGCTGGTGATCCGGGAGAGCAGTTGGCCGGACGGCCACCGGTCGTGGAAGCTGGCCGACAGCCGTTGCAGGTGGGCGTAGACGTCGGTGCGAATCGCCGCCTCCATCGCCACCGAGGACGACGATTGCACCCACCGGCGGATGAAGATCAGCAGAGCTTCGGTCAGTCCGAGCAGCAGCGCCAGCCCGGCCAGCAGGAACAGGCCGGTCAGGTCACGCCGGGCCACCGGTCCGTCGACCACCTGCTGCGCCACCAGAGGCACGGCGATGCCGGCGCCGGTGGCGGCGAGCCCGGCCAGCATCAGCCAACCGAACTCGAACGCGTGCGGACGCAGGTAGCGGCGGAGCCGCCAGAGGTTGCGCAGGGGATGTCGACGGATCTCGCCCCGGTCGGCCGGGCCGCCGCCGCTCCCCGCAGCCACTACCCGACGGTAGCCGCATCTGGCAGCAACGCCGCTGTCGGCTTGCTGTCAGCTGCGCCGCCGCCCGCCGCCCGCCGCCCGCCGCCTTCGCCGTCTGCCGCCTCCGCCGCTCTCCGTCGTCCCCGCCGTTCGCCGTACTGCCCCTTCCCCTCGCCGTTGCTCCGCTGCTTGTGGTCCTGCTCCGGCTGGGCGCCATCATTCTCCGGCTGATTTCTGACGCTGCGTGTGCGTCACGGTTCGCCGCCCTCCTACTCCTCGCCTTTGCTCTGCTTCAACCCACGCAACGGTTACCCTCCGCGTTGGATGGCAGCTTCGTGATCGATTCGCTGCCGGTGCGTCGGCGCTGCTCAGTGGCCTGTTGCGTGGAGTGAAGCAGAGCAAAGCGCGCGGGTGGGGCACCTTCGGTCGGCGGGCGACCCGCGGGCGTTGTTGCACACCGTGATGGTTACCGACTGTGCGTTACGGGCTACCCGAGTCGTTCGTGGTCGAGGAACCAGCGTTTCACCGGCAGCCCCCAGCGGTAGCCGCCGAGCGTGCCGTCGGTACGCAGCACCCGGTGGCAGGGAACGAAAAGCGCGGCGGCATTGCGGGCGCAGGCTGCGGCGGCGGCCCGTACCGCGGTGGGACGGCCGGCCAGGGCGGCGTACTCGGTGTAGGTGACCGCTGCGCCTGGTTTGACGTCGCGCAACACCTGCCAGGCATGTGACATGAACGCCCCGCCGGTGTGCTGCTCGACCGGAACGTCGTCGATCGCGGCCAGGTCGCCGTCGAGGTAATTGGCGACGGCTGCGGTGACTGGGCCCACTTCCGGCCGGTGTCGCAGCTCGCCGCGCAGGCTCGGGTGCACGAGCGGCAGCAGGTTCGCCGGGTCCGCGGTGAACCCCGACGCCCGTACCGCGCCGTCTGGACCAACGAGAACGGCGAACGGCCCGGCGGGGGTGTCGACGACCGTGCTGTCGATCATGCTGCTGGTGGTGTTCATACTGCTCATGCGGCTCTCCAGGGTGGGATTGATGCTGCCCTGCCCGAGCGAACCCAGGCTGGGTCGGGCGGGCGGACTCGGGCGGAGCCGGCGGCCGGGCTCACGCCGATCGCCAGAGACGGATCACGGCGTACGACCGCCAGGGGCGCCAGCGGACGGCGTACTCGTCGAGGGTCTTGGGGTTGTCGGTGAGGCCAAGGGCGGCGGCGCCCCGACGTAGCGCGAGGTCGGTGGGGAGGAACGTGTCGGGGTCGCCGAGCGCGCGCATGGCCAGGTAGCCGGCGGTCCAGGCGCCGATGCCGGGAATCGCGGTCAGCCGCCGTACCGTCTCCTCCCGGTCGCCACCCGACTCCAGGTCAAGCTCACCGGCCGCGACCGCCCGCGCCACCGCCCGGATCGTCTCGCGCCGCCCCACCGGCATCCGAAACCCCGAATCCGCCACCCCGAGCACCTCCTCCGCAGTGGCGAACCCGTGCAGCGCCCCACCCCGCGACCCCTCCCGCTGATCAAGAACTTTGCGTCGACCGGAAGCGTTTTCTGAGACCAGAACTTCTTGATCAACGGTGCTGGTGTGGGCGAGGAGATGGGTGAGGGTGGTGCGGGCGGAGGCTAGGGAGACCTGCTGGGTGGCGATGGCGCGGACGGCCATCTCGAAGCCGTCCACCGCGCGGGGGACGCGTACCCCGGGCTCGGCCGCCACCATCGCGGCCAGCGCGGGGTCGGCGGCGAGCGTCTGGTCGACGGCGACCGGATCCGCGTCCAGGTCGAACAGACGCCGGCACCGGGCCACGGCGGGAGCCAGGTCGCGCACGTCGGTCAGGCGCAGTGTCGCCGCCACGTAACCGACCGCCGGGGTCAGCGTGGCCTCGCCGGGGCCGTGCGGCAACCGCAACCCCCGTCGGTACGCCCCGTCGACCACCTCGTCGACTCCGGGAAGCGTGCGACGGGCGAGGAAGTCGAGCAGCACGGCGGCGTGCAGCGGCGGCCGGTACGCCAGCCGCAGGGTGACCGTGCCCGCACCACCGACGGCCGTGCCGTTTCCGCTACGCAACTGCGACGGCGGTGCGCCGTAGACCGCGCGTACGGTGTCGTTGAACTGCCGGACGCTGCCGAACCCGGCGGCGAACGCGATCTCGGCCAGCCCCAGCCCGGTCGTCTCGATCAGGGTCCGGGCGGTCTGCGCGCGCTGAGCCCGGGCCAGTGCCAGCGGCCCCGCGCCGAGTTCCGCCCGCAGCATCCGGTGCAGGTGCCGCTCGGTGTATCCGAGCCGGGCGGCCAGCCCCGGTACCCCGTCGCGGTCGACCACGCCGTCGGCGATCAGTCGCATCGCCCGACCCACCACGTCAGCCCGTACGTCCCATTGGGGTGAGCCCGGTGAGGCGTCCGGGCGGCAGCGACGGCAGGCGCGCAGCCCGGCCCGCTGGGCCGCCGCCGACGACGGGAAGAAACGCACGTTACGCCGCTTCGGGGTCATCGCCGGACAGGACGGCCGGCAGTAGATTCCAGTCGAGGTGACGCCGGTGTAGAACCAGCCGTCGAACCGCTGGTCACGGCTGTCGACGGCCCGGTAACACCGTTCGAAGTCCAGTTCCACGTAACCGATGATGCGCCTGCTCCCACCCACCCGGCTCGCGGAATTCGGACCACACCCTCCACCTCGCCGATCATGTACTTGTGGCACCCGGATTGGTGGGTAATGACCGGTTTGCCGTGTGCCACCACTGCATGATCGCGGCAGGGCAGCACAACCGGGGGAGGGGAACTGTCGGTTGTGGTGGGTAGCGTGCGGCCACCAACTCCAGAAGGGTGCGGCAATGGTTAGCGTGGCGGGTCGGGCGGCGTCGGGACACGAGCACCCACCACTCGACCCGGCAGTGGTCCAGCGCTTCTATCGCCGGATGCGCGCCGTAGCTCCGGCCGCGGTCGGGGCCATCGAGCGGGACCGCGCCGATGATCCGGGTCGCGCCTTCGGTGACACCGCCTGCGGCCGGCTGGTCGGCTCGCTCGACCAGGACGGGGTGCGCGCGCTCGGGATGTGGGTGCACCACTGGTGCATGCGCTTCTATGACGACGACACCCGCGCCGCGCTGCGGCTGCTCCGGGAGATCGCAGCCCGACCTGCCCTTGGGTGGACGGCCGACGAGGTCCACTGGATGCTCGGTGAGTCGCAGCACGCCGCGCCCGCCGCCAACGCCCGTTTCACGCTGCCGCTGGCCGCCGCGGCCGGGCTCGCCCCCGGTGCCCTGCGGATCGACCTGCTGGTGCCGCGCCAAGCGGCACCGCAGCACGACCGGTGACGCCAGCCTGGCCCGCCACACGCTGACGGCGGGTCGGGCCTACCTGCCGACGGCCGAGCGGTACCGGCGTAAGCTGGCTCGTCGTGAGTCTCACCATCGGCATCGTCGGCCTGCCCAACGTCGGCAAGAGCACCCTGTTCAACGCGTTGACCAAGAACGACGTGCTCGCCGCGAACTACCCGTTCGCGACCATCGAGCCCAACGTCGGTGTGGTCGGGCTGCCGGACGAGCGGCTGCACAAGCTCGCCGAGATCTTCAGCTCGCAGAAGGTGATCCCCGCCCCGGTGTCGTTCGTCGACATCGCCGGCCTGGTGCGCGGCGCCTCGAAGGGTCAGGGGCGGGGCAACGCGTTCCTGGCCAACATCCGGGACGCCGCGGCGATCTGTCAGGTGGTGCGGGCATTCTCCGACCCGAACGTGGTGCACGTCGACGGCAAGGTCTCACCGGCCGACGACATCGAGACGATCAACACCGAGCTGATCCTGGCCGACCTTCAGACGCTGGAGAAGGCGCTGCCCCGGCTGGAGAAGGAGGCCAAGCTCCGCAAGGACCGGGCCGCCGCGGTGGAGGCCGCGCGTCGGGCCGTCGATGTTCTGGATGGCGGCACCACCCTCTACGCGGGTGCGGCGGCGGCCAACATCGAGCTGGAGCATCTGCGTGAGCTGCACCTGCTCACCACCAAGCCGTTCCTCTACGTCTTCAACGTCGATGAGGCCGAGCTGAACAATGCCGAGTTCCTCGACGAACTTCGGGCGCTGGTTGCCCCCGCCGAGGCCGTCTTCATGGACGCCAAGATCGAGTCAGAGCTGGTGGACCTGCCCGAGGAGGAGGCCAGGGAGCTGCTGGAGTCGATCGGGCAGGCTGAGCCGGGGCTGGACCAACTCGTCCGGGTGGGGTTCCGCACGCTCGGCCTTCAGACGTACCTCACCGCCGGCCCCAAGGAGGCGCGGGCCTGGACCGTGCCGATCGGCGCGACCGCTCCGGAGGCCGCCGGGGTGATCCACTCCGACTTCCAGCGCGGCTTCATCAAGGCCGAGGTGGTCTCCTACGCCGACCTGGTCGGGGCCGGTTCGATGGCGGCGGCGAAGGCGGCGGGCAAGGTCCGCATCGAGGGCAAGGAGTACGTCATGCAGGACGGCGACGTCGTCGAGTTCCGCTTCAACGTGTAGGCGTTGGTCGATGGCGAGGCTCGTCGAACGGCACTCCCTGAATCGACCGGTTGTGTTCTGCGCGGAGTAACTCGGATCGTGTAGCGTGACGCGGTCATCGACGGATATCCACGGGGTTCCCTTGACCACGCCTCGTTCTGCCCTGTGCGCTGTCAGCGCCGCACTCCTCGCGGCCGGTCTCGCCGCCGCGCCCGCCGCTGCTGCTCCGGCCCCGCAGGCGTCCGACTCGGCGAAGCTCGCGGCCGGCACCGAGCAGCGTCCGCCGACCGACGGCCGCCGAGGCTATCTGGTTGGTCAGGGCGAGGACGTGCCCGCCCTGATCGGCGTCACCAACAAGGGAGACGCACCGGCCGACGGCCTGGTCGTCCACATCCGGATCCTCAACGACCTGGACTTCACGAAGACGTACGAGAACTGCTGGTACGCGGTCGACAGCAACCAGGAGTCGGCCTGGTGCGAGTTCGACGTCGAGCTTGCCCCGGGCGCGAGCCTGGCGGCGCTGGGTGCCGGCATCTCCACCAAGCCGGACGCCCGTCCGGAGAACATCTCGTCGATCATCCACTTCTGGCGCAGCACGGAGTACGTCGACCGGCTCGGCGGCATCCAGAAGCTGGCCGACGACTCAGCCGGGCAGGGCACCAGTGCGGTCCGGGGCACCGGTGGCCCCTTGACCCTGGCCTCCCCGTCGGCACCGCTGGTGGGTCTGGAGCCGCCGAACCCGCTCGGCTTCGTCGGCGTCGTACTCGAGACCACCCCGACGCCGACCCCGACCGCCACGCCCACCGCGACCCCGACGGCCGCGCCCACCGTGACCCCGACGGATACGCCGACGGACGCACCTCCTGCCAGCCCCGGCGAGGACGACGGTCAGGGTGGCGGGTTGCCGGTGACCGGCACCCAGACCGGGATGGTGGCCGCCGTAGGCGGACTTCTCCTGCTCCTCGGCGGTGCCGCCTACCTGATCGCCCGTCGCCGCCGTACCCGCTTCGTGGCGTAGGTCCGCCCCCTCGCCCCTCCGAGACGCTCGGATCCGGGCCACCTGCGACCCTCGTGCCGTGCTGTTCCGGGGCGTGACGGACCTGCCGGCGGGCCGGTGCCGGCCAGCGGGCCGGTGTCAGCCGGCGCGCAGGGCGTCGTCGATGCCGGTCTCCCGGTTGCCGAGATGCACCGGGTCGCGGCGGGAGAGCACGTCCAGCGCGGCCTTGAGGCCAGCTCCGTACTCGCGCACGGAGCTGATCCGCCAGGTGCGGTGGCTCAGCTCCCGCGCGGTTTCGTCGCCGACGCCGTTGGCGTCGATGCCGAGGTGGCGGCAGACCGTGACGGCGCGGGCCAGGTGGAACTGCTGGGTCACCACCGTCGCCCGCTCCACCCCGAAGATCCGCTTCGCCCGGGCACACGAGTCGTACGTGTCGAAGCCGGCGTGATCGAGCACCACCTTGTCGGCCGGCACGCCCTGCTCGACCAGCCAGCGCTGCATCGCCTCAGGCTCGTTGTACTCGTGGCGCATGTTGTCGCCGGAGACCAGGATCGCCTGCACCTTGCCGGTGGCGTACAGCTCGCGGGCGATCTCCAGGCGGGCGGCGAGGAACGGTGCCGGAGTGCCGTCGGGTCGGACCCGGGTGCCCAGCACCAGGGCGACCGGTGCGTCGGGCACCGTCGCTGCCGGGTGGGTGCGCCCTTCGGCGCCGGAGCGGATCCAGCTCGCGCTCGCCCACACACCACCCATCAGCAGTACGACACCGAGCACCCCGGCCAGCACCGCTCGGCGCAGCCACCGCCCACGGCCGCGGTCCCGGACCTGTCGAAGTCTGGCCGTCAGCGACGCACGGATCGGCATGCAGGCCAGTATCCCAGCCCGATGCGAGCCGATCAGCGAGCCGGTGGTGCGGGCAGGCGGTGGTGGTGGTGCGGGCGGTGGTGGTGCGGGCGCGGCGGGCGGAGCGCCGTCGTGCCCGCACCACGGTCACCTGAGCCGGTACACGGAGATGTGCGAGGTGCTGTCCGGGCCGAAGGGCGACCGGTCCCAGTCGGCGTACCGCTCGGCGAGCCGGAGACCGGCCTGCTCCGCCAGCTCGTCGATCTGCTCGGGCCACAGGTAACGCATCGCGAACGGATGCAGGTGCACCCCGGCGGAGTGGAACGTGATGGTCTGCCGGAGGAACGTCTGCGCCTCCCGGTCGTACTTGTGCAGGCGGATGGTGGCCGACTCCTCGGTCACCTCCCGAATCTGGACCTGTTCGTTCCGGTCGAAGTCCGCAGGGTCGGGCACGAACGTCTCGATGACGAACGCGCCGCCGGGGGCGAGCACCCGGGCGACGTTGCGGAAGCAGTCCGCCTGCCGCCGCGCGCGCACCAGGTTGAACAGGGTGTTGAAGACCAGATACGCCATGGCGTACGGGCCGGTCACCGGCACGTCCGCCATGTCGCCGATGGCCACGGGGATGTCGCCGCCACCCGGCTTGGCCCGCAACTTCGCGACCATTTCCGGTGACGCCTCGACCCCCTCCACGGTGATCCCACGCTCGGCCAGGGGAAGGGCGACCCGACCGGTGCCGATGGCCAGTTCCAGCGCCGGGCCGTCGCCGGCCAACTCGGCGAGGAACTCCACCGCCGGTGCCGGGTCGGGCAGGCCGCCCGGCAGGTCGTAGGTGTCGGCCCAGAGCCGGCCGAAGTGTCCCGGATCGTCGAAGACCGACATCAGCGGCCTCCGTCGTTGCTACCGGCGCCGCACGGCGACTTGTCCGATGATTCCCACGTACGCACGAAGCCTCGATTCGATGGGGTTGACGATGCCTACTCGCTGCATGGGCGTCGTGGTGTGCCTCATGTCGTCGCTCCCTTCGTTCGGCTCGTTCGGCTCGTTCGTGAGTCAACGGCCTCGATGGCTGTGCGGCAACCGAAATTCACCGGGATGTGCAGGACGCGCTGGGGTGCTGCGCGGCCCCGGGAAGTTGATCAGCTGATGTAGTGCAGGATCACGTTGTGCACGTGGTGGCTCTTCTGGTCGCCTCGGAACTCCACCTCGTAGGTGTGCGTACCGACGTGGATGGCGATCGCGCCAGTGGAGAAGAACGAACCGCCCCACGACTTGTTGCTGACCACGCTCACGCTGGTGATCTTCGAGTACGGGATGCTGGTGATCGCGTACTTCTTGCCGACGAACGAACGGTCCTGGATGATGACGCGCCGGTCGGTCAGCCCGATGAACCCGGTGCCGGTGCCGACGGCGTCGTAGACGGCGATGATCTGTTCACCGTCGAGCAGGCCGCTCTGGATCTGCTGGAACTGTTCCTTGCGGTCATAGGTCGCATTGGCCATGCCGCCCACGGTAGGCAGCATCCGCCAGTGGACGCACCGTCAGCTCTCGGTGACCGCGCGGTAGGCATCCTCGATGCGGGCGGCCAGCAGGACCTCGCCCTCGGAGAGGGGCTCATTGCCGTGCCCGACCCGGATCTGGGTGTGATCGGAGCGCCTACTGATTTCCGGGCGCAGGTGCAGCGCGTCGGCGACCACCTTCACCCGCTCGGTGAGCGCCGCGTGTTGGGTGTCGTCGATGACGAGAGTGCGCCGGATCTGCTCACCCTCACGTGTCCAACCGGACAGTAGGGTGAGGGCGTCGCTGAGGTAGTCGTGCTTCGTCCGACCGCCAAACAGCGCACGCATCACCGCTCCTCCCAGGCTTCGTTGCCGGCTTGTGGCCAAATCGTCGCCGCCCCGTGTCTTTGTCGGTGCCTCTAGTCTTACGTCGCACGGAGGGTGTGTCCACGCCCACACTTCCGGGTATTCCTGGCCTGACGGACGACCAAGCTACCCAAACCGCCGATTGATCTGGCACCCTGGACGCCCGTGCGGACCGAACGGGCGAACGGCGGCGGACAAGCCGTACGGCGCGATCCGAAGGTGATCGTCGGCGCGGCCATCATCAGGGACGGGCGGGTGCTCGCCTGCGCCAGATCCGCCCCGCCCGAGGTGGCGGGTATGTGGGAGTTCCCCGGCGGCAAGGTCGAGCCAGGGGAGAGTGAGACGGCAGCGCTGGCCCGTGAGTGCGTCGAGGAACTGGCCGTACGCGTGGAGATCGGTGAGCGGGTCGGCCGCAACGTCCGGATGGCGCACGGCCGCTCGGTCCTCAAGGTGTACGCGGCCCGCCTCCTGCACGGCGACCAGCCGCAGGCACTCGAACACTCCGCCCTCCGCTGGCTCTCCGCCACCGAACTGGACACGGTCACCTGGCTCCCCGCCGACGCCCCCATAGTCGCCGCCCTCCGCCCCCTCCTCTCCCTCCCCTGACCCCCACCCACCCCCCACCCGCCGCGTTGATCATGAGGTTGGCGGCAGTATTCGATCTCCACGATGCCGCTAACCTCATGATCGACGGCGCTGGGGCGTGGCGAGGGCCTGGCGGACGGCCCAGGGGATGTAGGCCGGGTCGAGGGTGTCCTGCCAGGTGAAGCGGAGGATCTTCCAGCCGGCGTTGGCGAGGCGGTTCTGGCGGCGGCGATCGGCGAAGATTGCCTCCGGAAGGTCGTGCGGGCCTTGACCGTCGGCCTCCGCGATCACCTTGGGGGCGCGCCAGCCGAGGTCGCCGACGCCGAGCAGGTATCCGTCGTCGTCGCGTACATCCAGTTGCAGTGCGTCGGGTGGCACCCGGCCGTCGACACAGCGCAGCCTGGCGCGGGTCTCCAGCGGGGACTGGGCCCGCCCGTCAGCCTCCGCAAGGTATCCGCGGGCCGCGACCGCGCCCCGTCGGCGCCTGATCCGGTGTGCGATCGACCCCAGGTCGTCGTCGACCAGCAGTCCTCGGTTCAGCGCCGAGTCCAGCACCGACACTGCCGGGTACCGCCCCACCCGCAGGGTGACGTCGCCGACCGTGGTGATGGCATCGGTGGCCAGCAACCCACCCAGGCTGACCAGGGACGTTGCCGGGTGCTCCAGTTGGTGCAGCACGACGTTAGGTTGCCCGATCCGCGCCCGCTTGGCGGCTGCTCCCGGCAGGCCGATGTGAATCTCGTCGGACCTCGGCAGGCCGGCTATGCCGAGGAGTTCAGCGGCGCTTCCGTGGACCGCATGGGCGGCTGGCCCCAGTGAGAGCAGTGCGGCGCGGACGAGTTGGCGCCGGGACGGCTCCACCGCCCAGGCCGGATGCGGGAGATAGACGGCCCGGGCCAGCGACTGTCACCGCCCGAAGGCGACAAGGTTGTCGACCTCATGCCGTGTGTAACCATGATCCAGCGCCTGCCCACGGCACACCAGCCCGTCCTGCCCCGCCGTAACCCGCCAAATTCCCCGCCCCCGTCTATCCACCCCCCGAGCCTGCCGACCCGCCCACGCCTACCGCAGCCCCTGTGGATAACCGTTGTTGATCATGAGGTTAGCGGCATCGTGGAGATCGAATACTGCCGCTAACCTCATGATCAACGCGGGAAGTGCGGGTGGGGTGCGGGTGGGGGTGGGGTTAGTGGTTGGGGTTGGGGTTGTCTTGGTCGGGGTGGGCGAAGTTCAGGTGCTCGGGGGGGAGCGGGAAGGTGACGTCGTCGCCGAAGGGGGAGGGGGCGGCGGCGCGGTCGAAGGTGAGCTCCGTCAGCGGGAGCTTGCCGCTCGCGTCGACCGCCGGGGCGGTCGGGTGGGGCACCTCGCGGTGCCAGTTGACGCCCTGCTGGGCCTGCACCTCGGCCTGGGCGTCGTGGGAGCCGCCGGCGTGTGAGTGCACACCGCCCCCCGCGGCGCTGGAGCGCACCGCGCCCGGGGAGTGTCCGCTGGTCACGCTGGTCTGAGGCACCTGACCCCTCCGGAAGATCTTGCTACCGAGCCACACAAGTGGATCGTACCTGCGGTCGACGACCCGTTCCTTCATGGGGATGATCCCGTTGTCGGTGATCTTGATGTGCTCGGGGCAGACCTCGGTGCAGCACTTGGTGATGTTGCAGAAGCCGAGGCCCTGTTCGGTCTGCGCGTAGTCCTTGCGGTCGGTCCGGTCGTCCAGCGGGTGCATGTCCAGTTCCGCGGCCCGGATGAAGTACCGGGGCCCGGAGAACGCCTGCTTGTTCTCGTCGTGGTCCCGGATCACGTGGCAGACGGTCTGGCACAGGAAGCACTCGATGCACTTGCGGAACTCCTGCGAGCGCTCCACGTCGACCTGCTGCATCCGGTAGTCGCCGGGGGCCAGGTCGGCCGGCGGAGCGAAGGCGGGTGTCTCCCGCGCCTTCTCGTAGTTGAACGACACGTCGGTGACCAGGTCCCGGATGACCGGGAACGTCCGCAACGGGGTCACCGTGATCGTCTCGTTCTCCTCGAACGTCGACATCCGGGTCATGCAGCCGAGCTTGGGCATCCCGTTGATTTCCATCGAGCAGGAGCCGCACTTGCCGGCCTTGCAGTTCCACCGGCAGGCCAGGTCGGGCGCGTCGGTGGCCTGCAACCGGTGGATCACGTCGAGGACCACCTCACCCTCGTTGACCTCGACCGTGTAGTCCTGCAGGTCGCCACCGTCGGCGTCACCCCGCCAGATCCGGAACTGGCGCTTCGTCCCCATCAGCGGTTCTCCTTATCGGCGTCAGCGGCAGCGGCATCGGCGGCGACGAGGGCGTCGAATTCCGTGAGTTCCTCGTCGGTGAGGTATTTGGCCAACTCGGCGCGGTCGAACAGGCCGATCAACTCGGAGCGCATCTTCGGCAGCGGCTTGCGCTCCAGCCGGACGGTGTCGCCGGCCAGCGAGCACACCAGGTTGACCCGTCGCCACTGCGGATCCATGGTGGGGAAGTCCTCGCGGGTGTGGCCGCCGCGTGACTCCCGACGCTCCAGCGCCGCCTTCGCGGTGCACTCGGAGACGACAAGCATGTTGCGCAGGTCCAGCGCGAGATGCCAGCCCGGGTTGTACCGCCGGCCGCCGGAGGCGCTGACCTTCGCCACCCGCTCGCGCAGCTCCGCCAGGCGGCGCAGCGCGTCCTCCAGCTCGGCCTCCCGCCGGATGATGCCGACCAGATCCCCCATCACCGCTTGGAGGTCCTGCTGGAGGGTGTACGGGTTCTCGCCGGTGTCCCGCTGCAACGGCGCCAGGGCCGTCTCCACCGCCGTCTCCACCGCTGTCACCCCCACCCGGGGCCGGCCGGTGAGCTGGTCGACGTAGGTGGCCGCGTGCCCGCCCGCCCGCTTGCCGAAGACCAGCAGGTCGGACAGGGAGTTGCCGCCCAGCCGGTTGGAGCCGTGCATGCCGCCGGAGACCTCACCGGCGGCGAAGAGCCCGCGTACCGAGCCGTACGCGGCGCCGCTGTCCGGGTCGACCTCCACGCCGCCCATCACGTAGTGACAGGTCGGGCCGACCTCCATCGGCTCCTTGGTGATGTCGACGTCGGCCAGCCCCTTGAACTGGTGGTGCATCGACGGCAGGCGACGGCGGATCTCCTCGGCCGGCAGCCGGGAGGCGATGTCCAGGTAGACACCGCCGGCAGGCGTACCCCGACCGGCCTTGACCTCGCTGTTGATCGCTCGGGCGACCTCGTCGCGGGGCAGCAGCTCCGGCGGGCGCCGGTTGTTGTCCGGGTCGTCGTACCAGCGGTCCGCCTCCTCAGGCGTCTCCGCGTACTGCTTGCGGAAGACGTCGGGGACGTAGTCGAACATGAACCGCTTGCCCTCGGAGTTCTTCAGGATGCCACCGTCACCGCGTACCGACTCGGTGACCAGGATGCCCTTGACCGACGGCGGCCAGACCATGCCGGTCGGGTGGAACTGGAGGAACTCCATGTTGATCAGAGTGGCTCCGGCGCGCAGCGCCAGCGCGTGACCGTCCCCGGTGTACTCCCAGGAGTTCGAGGTGACCTTGTAGGACCGGCCGACGCCGCCGGTGGCGAGCACCACTGCGGGCGCCTCGAAGAGGACGAACTCGCCGGACTCCCGGTAGTAGCCGAAGGCACCGGCGACCCGGTCCCCGTCCAGCAGCAGCTCGGTGATGGTGGTCTCGGAGAAGACCTTGATCCGAGCGTCGTACGAGCCGTGCTCGCGCTTGTCCTCCTGCTGCAACGAGACGATCTTCTGCTGGAGGGTGCGGATCAGCTCCAGGCCCGTCCGGTCGCCGACGTGGGCCAGTCGGGGGTACTCGTGGCCGCCGAAGTTGCGCTGCGAGATCTTGCCGTCCTTGGTGCGGTCGAACAGCGCACCGTACGTCTCCAGCTCCCAGATCCGCTGCGGCGACTCCTTGGCGTGCAGTTCCGCCATCCGGAAGTTGTTGAGGAACTTGCCGCCGCGCATGGTGTCCCGGAAGTGCACCTGCCAGCTGTCCCGGCTGTTCACGTTCCCCATGGCCGCGGCGGCACCGCCCTCGGCCATCACCGTGTGCGCCTTGCCGAACAGCGACTTCGAGATGATGGCGGTCTTCTTGCCGGCCAGCCGGGCCTCGATCGCCGCGCGCAGGCCGGCGCCGCCGGCGCCGATCACGACGACGTCGTAGTGGTGTCGTTCGATGCGAGTGGTAGTGGTCGTCATGTCAGGGGCCCTCAGTTGATGAACCGCAGGTCGGAGATCCACTCGGCGGAGACGGCCATGACGTAGAAGTCGGTCAGGGCCAGCGTGCCGAGCGTGATCCAGGCGAGCTGCATGTGCCGGACGTTGAGCCAGGAGATGTAGCCCCAGGCCCGGTAGCGGACGGGATGCTTGGAGAAGTGCTTGAGCCGCCCGCCGATGATGTGCCGGCAGGAGTGGCAGGAGATCGTGTACGCCCAGAGCATGACCACGTTGCCGAGCAGGATCAGGTTACCCAGCCCGAAGCCGAAGCCCTCGGGGCTATGGAAGGCCAGGATCGCGTCCCAGGTGTTGATCAGCGAGATGATCGCGGCGAAGTAGAAGAAGTACCGGTGCGAGTTCTGCACGATCAGCGGGAACCGGGTCTCGCCACCGTAGGAGGCGTGACCGTCGGGCACCGCGCAGGCCGGCGGCGACAGCCAGAACGACCGGTAGTACGCCTTGCGGTAGTAGTAGCAGGTGAGCCGGAACAGCAGCAGGAACGGCAGGGTGAACGCGGCGTCCGGGATGATCCACCAGCCGGGCAGGTACTGCCCGAAGTGGGAGGCCTCCGGCAGGCACCGGTCGGTCACGCACGGGGAGTAGAACGGGGTCAGGTAGTGGTAGTCCTCGACCCAGTACCACTTGTGCATGAAGACCCGGACCGTCGCGTACGCTACCCACGCACTGAGCCCGATGACCGTGATCAGCGGGGCAAACCACCAACGGTCCGTCCGCAACGTCTTCGCCGCGATGGCGGCGCGTGCGCGCACACCCCGCGGTTTCGTTGCCGATGATGTCATTCGCGTCGTCTCCCTGACGGGGCCCTGTCACGGGCGGCGGAACACTTCCGGGCGGCATGCGGACCGGGCGAACCCGCGCCCGCCTGCCGCGTCATGCGCACACCAACGACCGCACCGGCGTACCGGAGCAGCTAAGTGACACACGTTACGCCGATCTAGGCGGGCCGTCCGCGCAAGGCAGTGTCCCGTGTGTCCCGCTCTTTGGAAAGCCTCTCTCCATGATCAATATTCGGGTGTCCGGAAAAGATCGACCAACGGTCAACCGGATGCCCCGCCGGTGAAGTTCCACGAGGCCAGCCGCAGCGACGGCGCCTCCCACCAGCCACCGTCCGCGCGGTCCGGCAGGCGTACCGCGCGCCGACCCAGCTCCAGTACCGCACCGGGCGCGAGCGCCTGGGGATACGACTCGGTGAAGCGCAGGTCGCGGACCGCACGGGTGACCCGACCGTCCTCGACCAGCCACAGTCCGTTGCGGGTCAGGCCGGTGACGACCAGACTCAACGGATCCAGGACCCGGGTGTACCAGAGGTCGCTGACCAGCAGGCCACGCTCCATCCGGGAGACCAGGGCGGCGGTGTCCGGATCGCCGATCGCACCGCCTGTCGCCGAGCCGTTCCCGTCGGGAGCACCCGCGCCGCCAGTGGCCGTCGGGCCTGCACCGGCGACCCCTTGATCCCCAACCGAGAAGGCAGTCGTCGGGCCGGCAGCGCCGACCGTGCCGGCAGGAGCGAGACGCAGGTTGCGGGGGATCGGGCCGAAGGTGGCGCTACCGGCCCAGGCGTGCCCGGTCGAGGTGACACCCAGCTCTGCGGCGCTGCGCCGGTCGTGGACCACGGCGCTGGTGGTGCCGGCGTCCACCAGGGTCAGCGCCCGGCTCGGCGTACCCTCCAGGTCGAACGGGAGCCCCGAGGCCGCGAGCGGATCGTCGACCAGGGTCACCGCCCGATCGAACTGGGCCGCACCGGGGACGGCGAACGACTGACGTTCGGCGTACCGCCGACCGTTGAAGCCGTACCAGGCCAGGTTCTCCAGCAGGTCCGCGACGGCTGCCGGCTCCAACACCACCGGATAGCGTCCGGGTGGCAGCTCGGCCGGGTGAGCCGCCGCCCGCGCCTTCGCGGCGGCTCGCCGCCCCAGGCCGGTGCCGTCGAGGTCGACGACCCGGTCGACGTGCTGTCGGGCCGTGCCGTCCGCGCCGTCGGCCCGGGCGATCCCGTCCATCGCCGCCTCGGCCGCCCGCCCCTGCGCGGAGTGGCCGGCCGAGTTGGCGAACGCCGCCACGCGGTAACCCGTGCGGCAGTAGCCTGCGGTCGCCAACCCACCGGCCGCGTCGACGAACGCCCGGACCAGGGCGGCCCGTTGATCCGGCCCGGCGTGGGCCGTGGCCGGATCCCACTCCGGTGAGGGCGCCACCGGTGCCGCGGGTGCGAGCCCCGGCCAGGCCGGATCCGGTGGAGTGAACCGGGCCGCCGTCAGCACCCGCTCCACCAACGCGCGCAACCCGTCGGCGGTGACCGCGGTCCCGCTGCCGGCGGCGGTACGCCCGGCCAGGTGGACCCGCAGCCGGACGTCCACGGAGGACGCGGCCACGTTCTGGTGGATCGCCGAGTTGGCGAACCTGGTCAACGCCGACTCGGCCCGGGTCACCGTCACCTCCGCCTGCGCGGCCGGCCCGGCCAGCCGGGTGACCAGATCCACCACGCGGCCGGCGATGTCCAACTCGTTGTCACCGGCCCGCACCGGGGCGTCACTCACGCCGCCTCCCGTTGGTCTTCGACGGTGTCCGGCGCCACCACGGCGCATCGATGGTTGGTCTGCTGGCGTTCGGTCACGCGCGTACCCCCACCCGGACGTTGCGGAAGCGGGCCGGTGCCGACGGGTGCCCGGTGTGCCCGATCTGGCCGGGCTGGCCCTTGCCGCAGTTCGGGGTACCCCAGGGGACCGTCTCCGAGGAGAGCATGTCCATCGAACGCCAGAACAGCGGGCCGATGCCGGTGTACGTCGGGTTGCGCAGCATCCGTCCGCGCCGGCCGTTGCGGATCTCCCAGCCGATCTCGCAGCCGAACTGGAAGTTCAGCCGCTTGTCGTCGATGGACCAGGACCGGTTGACGTCCATCAGCACCCCCTCGTCGGTGGCGGCGACGATCTCCTCCAGGGTGTGCGGGCCGGGTTCCAGGCCCACGTTCGTCATCCGCACCATCGGCAGCCGCGCCCACCCGTCGGCGCGTACGCTGCCGCCGTGGTCGAGGCCCGCGACCGCGGCCGAGTCCCGGCCCGCCAGCACGCCCACCCAGCGGCCGTCCCGCACCGCGTCGCGCTTGACCGCGGGTGAGCCCTCGTCGTCGTAGCCGAAGCTGCCCAGCGCGCCGGGAATGGTCGGGTCGATGGTGATGGTCATCAGCTCGGAGCCGTAGCGCAGCGAGCCGAGCTGTGCGAGATCCAACCACGAGGTGCCGGCGAAGGCGGCCTCCCAGCCGAGAATGCGGTCCAGCTCGATGGCGTGTCCGACCGACTCGTGAATCTGCAGGGCCAACTGCTCGCCACCGAGGATCAGGTCGGTCTCGCCGGCGGGGCAGAGCGGTGCGGTCAGCAGCGCCCGCGACTCCTCGGCGATCCGTGCCGCGTGCGCGGTCAGCTCCAGCGAGTCGACAAGTTCCCAGCCGGTGGTGCCGTACTGGCCGCGGTAGCTCGGCCAGGACCGGCGTTGGGTCTCATCGGCACCGACGGAGGTGGCCGAGATGCCACCGCCGCACTCGCGGATGCGCTGGTCGATGCGATGCCCCTCGCTGGAAACGAACCACTTCGCGGTGTCCCAGATCTGGTAGAGCCCCTCGGCGAGGTCGGCGCCGTGCTCGGTCATGGTGCGGGTGGCCGCCACCAGCAGATCACCCTTGACGGCGAGGGAGACGCCGAGCGGATCCACCTCGCAGGGTGAGGACCAACTCGCCGTGGTCGGGGTGACCGCGACCAGGTCGACGGGCGGGCCGGAGACCAGCGCACTGGCCGCCGCGGTCCGCGCGGCCCGATGGCCGGCGTCGCGGGCGGCCGGCTCGGACAGCTCCGGTACGGCGTGGAAGCCCCAGCTCGAACCGACAAGTGCGCGTACACCCAGGCCGACGCTCTCGTCCTGGGCCAGCGACTCGACATCGCCGTTACGGGCGGTCATCGACTCGTAGCGCCGGTGCATCACCCGAACGTCGGCGTAGCGGGCACCAGCATCCAGCGCCGCCTGCACCGCCGCCTCGGCCACCTCGAACTCACTCATGGCGACGCCTCACCGTGCGCGTTCACGAGGCAGGTTGGCGCGGTGTCCTTGATGCGGTCGCTCATGGCCCGACCCTAGGCGACCCGACCGACAGCCGTCAGGGGACGAGATCTTCGGGGCGGATCGTTGCCTGGACGGGTGCGTTCAGGTGCAGCACCGCACCCCGTTTGACCGCCTGATGCTCGACGTAGTGACGACCACGTCGCTGGTACAGGCGGAGTGCCCCGGTCGTCTGCTCGACCAGCAGGTACCACTCGATGCCGGCGGCGGCGTAGTAGTGCATCTTCAGGACATTGTCCGTGGCCGCGTTGCCGGGCGAGATGATCTCACAAACGAGCCGAACGTCAGCCGCCTCGATGTACGGGTCGTCCAGGTCGACCGGCGTGGTGATCACCAGATCCGGGACCGGAACCCGCCCCGGTCGTAGTCGAACATTCACCGCCTCCAGCAATTCCAAGCCGACGGCCTCGGCCGCCGCTTCCAGAATGTTGCCCAGCTTTCTAGAAATCCGCTGGTGGCGTGGGGTGGGGGCTGGGGTCACGTGCAGGCTCCCGTCGAAGAGTTCGACGCGCTGAGAGGTCTCGCCGAGGGCGAGGTAGTCCTCCTCGGTCCACGGGCCCTCGTGGTCGAACACCGCCACGGTCATGGTCACCTCCGCTCGTCTCGCCGGGATCCTGCCTGCCGGGCTGCCCCCATCGTCGCACCTTCCGTGCGACCGGCGCGGCAGGCGGCGGTCACCGGCGGTGGTGCGGCGGGGACGGTTCGTGGGATCCTTTCGGGACGACGGGGGTGGTAGCTAATTTTCGGCTGCATGAAGCGGTTGTAGTTTCCCTTCGTCGTGGGCGGAGGGAGGCGATCGTGGACCCCTACCTGCGGGTGACCGACCTGCGGGTCGACTTCACCACCATCGACGGCGTGGTGCGGGCGGTCGACGGGGTCTCGTTCACCGTCGAGCGTGGCCGCAGCCTGGGTGTGGTCGGCGAGTCCGGTGCGGGCAAGAGCACCCTCGCGCTGGCCCTCCTCGGCCTGCACGATCCGCGTCGGGCCACCGTCGCCGGTGAGATCACCGTCGCTGGGCAGGGGTTGGTCGGTCGGCCGGAGGCGGAGATACGCCGGCTGCGTGGCCGGGACGTGGCGATGATCTTCCAGGATCCGCTCTCGGCGCTGCACCCGTACCACCCGGTCGGCCGGCAGATCGCCGAGGCGTACCGGGTGCACCACCGACGGGCCGGACGCGCCGAGACGCGTCGGCGGGTGGTCGAGATGATGGATCGGGTCGGCATCTCGCAGCCGGACCGGCGGTACGACCAGTACCCGCACGAGTTCTCCGGCGGCCTGCGCCAGCGGGCGATGATCGCCATGGCGCTGGTGAACGATCCCGCCCTGCTGATCGCCGACGAGCCGACCGCCGCGCTGGACGTCACCGTGCGGGCGCAGATCCTGGAACTGCTTACCGACGTGCAGGCCGAGTTCGGCACCGCGATCGTCCTGATCACGCATGACCTCGGCGTGGTCGGCCAGGTCGCCGACGAGGTGTTGGTGATGTACGCCGGCCGGGTGATGGAGCAGGGCCAGGTCGAGCAGGTGCTGCGGACGCCACAGCATCCGTACACCTGGGGGCTGCTCGCCGGCGTGCCGTCGTTGCGGGGTGACCCCGAGGCGGACCTCAGGCCGATACCGGGGATTCCGCCGAGCCTGCTCGACCTGCCAGCCGGTTGTGTCTTCCAGCCGCGTTGCCGGCACACCGAACCCGTCGGCCACCGGTGCCGCACCGAGCCACCCGAGTTGCGCGCCGCCGAGACGGGCGGGCACCGGCTGGCGTGCCACCTCCCGACCGGGGAACGCATCCGACGCCAGGCCGAGGAGACCGCCTGGGTGGGGGTGGCCCGGTGACGGACGGGACGGTCGACGAACCCGGGCCGCTGCTGCGCGTCCGTGGCCTGACCAAGCACTTTCCGGTCCGGGGCCGACGTCGGTGCGGCCCGGTACGGGCCGTGGACGGGCTGGACTTCGAGGTGCAGGCGGGCGAGACGCTCGGTCTGGTGGGCGAGTCCGGCTGCGGCAAGAGCACCACGGGCCGGCTGCTGGTGCGGCTGCTGGACCCGACCGGCGGCAGCATCGAGTTCGCCGGCCGCGACCTCACCCGTGCCGGGCGGCGGCAGTTGCGCCCACTACGTGCCCAACTCCAGATCACCTTCCAGGACCCGTACGCCTCGCTGAACCCCCGGCACCCGGTCGGCCAGATCATCGCCACGCCGTTGCGGGTCAACCGGATCAACCCGCCGGGCGGGACGAAGGCCCGCGTCCGGGAACTGATGGAACTGGTCGGCCTGAACCCCGACCACGACAACCGCTATCCGCACGAGTTCTCCGGTGGCCAGTGCCAGCGGGTCGGCATCGCCAGGGCGTTGGCGACCGGACCCCGGTTGGTGGTGGCCGACGAACCGGTCTCGGCGCTGGACGTCTCGATCCAGGCCCAGGTGGTCAACCTGCTCCGGCGGCTGCACCGCGACCTGGGGCTGGCCTTCGTCCTGATCTCCCACGACCTTGCCGTGGTACGGCACCTCTGCCAGCGGGTCGCGGTCATGTACCTCGGTCGGATCGTCGAGATCGGCGATCGGGACGACATCTACGAACGGCCGCAGCATCCGTACACTCGGGCCCTGCTGTCTGCGGTGCCGCAGGTCGGCCAGCTCGGCCCGGCCCGGTGGCCCGGGCTCACCGGGGACGGGACCACTCCGCTCGACCCGCCCTCGGGCTGCCGGTTCCGTACCCGCTGCCCGAAGGCGCGCGAGCGGTGCGCCGTCGAGGAACCGGCCCTGACGCGGCGCGACGGCGGCGGCCAGGCCACCGCCTGCCACTTCCCCGACTCGGGTCCACTGCGTCCGGAGCGGGTGCGAGCCGCGGCATGAGTCTTTCACCGGTGGACGGTACGGTGCGGGCCCTGATCGAGCCGGGCGGCGCGGCCGGTGGGTCCCGTGCTCGCCGGATCGCCGGGCGTTCGCCCGGGCAACTGGTCTGGCTGCGGCTGCGTGCCGATCGAACCGCGTTGGTCAGTGGGGCGACGCTGCTGCTGTTCCTGCTGGTGGCGCTGGCCGCGCCGCTGATCGAGCTGGCGTACGGGATCGGTCCGCAGGACCAGTTCCAGGGCAAGCTGGACGGGTTCGGCCTGCCACTGGGGCACGCCGGTGGCGTCTCCGGGGAGCACTTCTTCGGGCTGGAGCCGGGGCTGGGCCGGGACGTTTTCATCCGGCTGGTCTACGGCCTGCGGACGTCGCTTCTCGTCGCCGTCACGGCGGCGGTGCTCACCGCGGTGATCGGGGTCGTGCTCGGTACGCTCGCCGGCTACCTCGGCGGCTGGCTCGACGCGGTGGTCACCTGGATCACGGATCTGACCCTGGCGCTGCCGTTCCTGGTGGTCGCCCTGGCGTTGACCCCCATGCTGACGTTGCGCCTACACGGGCAGCGGGACGCGGTGCCACCGGCCTTCGGGGTCGGCGTACTCATCGTGATCTTCGCGGTGTTCGGGTGGACCGGCACCGCCCGGTTGGTCCGGGGCCAGGTGATCGCGCTGCGGGAGCGGGAGTTCGTGGCGGCGGCCCGGGCCAGCGGGGCGGGTCCGGGGCACATGCTGTTCCGGCAGTTGCTGCCGAATCTCTGGGCGCCGATCCTGGTGTCGTTCTCGCTCGCGGTGCCGCAGTTCGTCACCGGTGAGGCGGCACTGTCGTTCATCGGTGTCGGGTTGACCGAGGAGACACCGAGCTTCGGTCGGATGATCCACCGGAGCCTGGGCTACCTCCAGACCGACCCGGCGTTCGTCTTCTTCCCCGGCGTCCTGATCTTCGCGCTGGTGTTCGCCGTCAACCTCTTCGGGGACGCGCTGCGTGACGCGCTCGACCCGAAGTCGAGCCGGTGAGGTGACCGGATGAACGCGAGAAGCGCAGCGCGGCGGTGCCCCGCGAACGCGGATCGGGGCCGGCCCTGATGGCGCGCTTCCTGGTCAAGCGGACCCTGTCGGCCGTGCTCACCCTCTTCGCGGTGAGCGTACTGACCTTTCTGATGTTCTTCGCCCTGCCCCGCGACCCGGTCACCGGCATGTGCCCGAAGAACTGCAACCCCGAGCGGTTGGAGCGGGTACGTCAGGAACTGGGGCTGAGCGATCCGCTTGTCGACCAGTACGCGGGCTACATGAAGGGCATCGTCACCGGTCGGGACCTGGGCGGTGCCCAGGGCGGGCACTGCGACGCGCCCTGCCTGGGCTGGTCGTACGTGAACAACGAGGCGGTCACCGACACCCTCGCCCGGGTGGTGCCGGTGACGCTGAGCATCGTCATCCCGGCGGCCATTCTGTGGCTGCTGCTCGGGGTGGGCCTGGGCCTGGTGTCGGCGCTGCGCCGCGGCACCTGGGTCGACCGGGCTGCGATCGGCTGCACGCTCGCCGGTGCCTCCCTACAGCTGTACTTCGTCGGCGCGGTGCTGCTGCTGGTCTTCGTGTACACGCTGGGCTGGCTGCCGGTACCGAGCTACACGTCGCTGTTCGACGATCCGGTTCGCTGGGCCGGCGGCCTGGTACTCGCCTGGCTGTCGCTGGCCCTGCTCTTCTCCGCAGGCTACGCCCGACTGTTCCGGGCCCAACTGCTGGAGACGTTGGGCGAGGACTTCGTGCGCACCGCCCGGGCGAAGGGCCTGTCCGGTTCGGCGGTGTACGGCCGGCACGCGCTGCGCGCGGCGATCACTCCGGTGGTGACCGTCGCCGGCCTGGACGTCGGCGCGGCGCTCGGCGGCACGGTGATCACCGAGACGACCTTCGGGATCCAGGGGCTCGGCCGCACCGCCGTCGACGCGGTACGCGCCGGCGACCTGCCGACCATCATGGCCACCGTGCTGGTCGCGGCGGTCTTCGTGGTGCTGGCGAACATGCTTGTGGATCTGCTCTACGCGGTCATCGACCCGCGGGTCCGGTTGGGCTGAGCCGGGTCGGGACCGACCCATCGACGACTGAGGAGGCAACAGATGCGACCACGGGTGGCGTTCGCGGCGAGTGGCGCGGTTGCGCTTGTGGCGGCCTTGAGCGCCTGCCCGGCGAACACCGGCGGGAACCCCGCGGTGGACTCCGGCCGGCAGCCCACGGGGGTCCTCGCCACCGATCCGAAGGACTCGACCGGCCCGGCACCGGAGGTGGCGGGTGCGCGGCGTGGTGGCACCTTCACCGTCCTCCGGGAGACACCGCTCTCCCACCTGGATCCGCAACGGACGTACTCGTTCGCCGGCCTGATGGCCGTACCGCTGATCGCGCGCAGCCTCACCACCTGGAAGGACGATGGTGCGGGCAACCTGATGCTTGTCGGTGATCTTGCCGAGACACCGGGCCGCGACGTCAACGACGACTGCCGGGTCTGGGAGTTCACCGTCAAGGACGGGGTGCGCTTCGAGGACGGTCGGCCGGTCACGGCCAGGGAGATCGCGTACGGGATCGCCCGATCCTTCGACCCGGACCTGGCCGGTGGCCCCACCTACCTGCAGGAGTGGCTGGCCGACACCCCGCAGTACGACACCGCGTGGGACTTCAAGGCCAACCGCACCTCGCTGCCGCCGGGCCTGACCACGCCGGACGGCCGGACGCTGCGCTTCGAGTTCGCCAGGCCCCGCTGCGACCTGCCGTTCGCGGCGTCACTGCCGGCGACCGCGCCGCTGCCGCCCGACCGGGACACCGGGGTCAACCTCGGCAACGCGCCCTTCTCGTCCGGGCCGTACCAGGTCACCCGCTTCCGGGCGGGCATCGAGATCGTGATGGAGCGCAACGAGCACTGGGACGCCGCCACGGACCCGGTGCGCCACCAGTACCCGGACCGCTTCGTGTGGAGTTTCGGCGCAACCCCGGACGCCGCCGCCAACCGGGTCATCGCCGACAGCGGCGCCGACCAGAGCGCCCTGTCGTGGGACTACGTGCCCGCCTCGCTTGTCGCCCGGGTCGCGGGCGACGCGGCGCTGCGGTCCCGGACGCTGCTGTCGCCGACGCCGAGCGCCAACCAGTTGGTCATCAACAACGAGCGCGTCACCGATCTGCGGGTGCGCCAGGCGTTGAACTACGCCATCGACCGGGAGGGCCTGGTGAAGGTGCTCGGTGGGCCGCACGTCGCCGTGCCGATGACCACCCTGATGCCACCGGCCACCATCGGGCACCGGGCGTACGACGGGTATCCGGCGGGGCCGAACGGTGACCCGGAGAAGGCCCGGGAACTGCTCGGTGGGCAGCGCCCCGAACTGGTCCTCGGTGCCGCCGACAGCTCCGTGGAGCAGCAGGTGGCAACGCAGCTCAAGGGCAACCTGGAACGCGCCGGATTCGTCATCACGATCCGGAACATCCCGGACGACGCGAAGTTCGACGAGATCAAGAAGAGGGGCAACCCCTGGGACCTCTACCTCAGCTCGTGGGCCGCCGACTGGCCCAGCGGCGCGTCGATCCTGCCGGTCCTCTACGACGGCCGCGCCATCCGAGCCACCGGCAACAGCAACGAGTCGTACTTCGACGATCCCACGATCAACGCCGAGTTCGACCGGATCCTCGCCCTGCCACCGAGCGAACAGGGCCCGCACTGGGCGCAGCTCGATGAGCGGATCATGAGGGAGCACGCCCCGGTGGTCCCGCTCTACGTCGACGTGGCCTACCTGGTGCACGGCTCCAAGGCGGGCGGGGCCTTCGTCTCCAGCGTCTTCGGCTACCCGTCGCTGGTCAACGCCCACGTCGAACCGTAGCCCCGACTCACCTCCCGAGGTGAGTGCGGAGGAAGTCGAGTTCCAGGCGGAGGAGGCGTTCGGCGAGGCCACCGGCCGCCATGTGGGTGGCGCCGGTCAGCGGCAGCACCGAGTGCGGCCGGCCGGTGGCCAGCAACGCCGCCGACAGCCGAAGCGTGTGCGCCGCCACCACGTTGTCGTCGACCATGCCGTGCACCAGCAGCAGCGGACGGGCGTGTGCCGGGTCGGTGACCGGCTCGGCGGCCAGTTCCACAAGCGAGTGGTGCGCGTAGACGTCCTCGCCGTCGGCGGGCAGACCCAGGTACCGCTCGGTGTACGCGGTGTCGTACAGGGCCCAGTCGGTGACCGGCGCACCGGCGATGCCGCACCGGAACAGCTCCGGATGCCGCAGCACCGCCAGGCCGGCCAGCCAGCCACCGAACGACCAGCCGCGCACCGCGACCCGGTCCAGGTCCAGGTCCGGATGCTTGTCGGCGAGCGCGGTGAGCGCCTCCACCTGGTCGAGCAGGATCACGTCGGCCACCCGTCGGTGGATGGCCTTCTCGTAGGACGGGGCGATGCCCGGCGTACCCCGGTTGTCGGTGACCACCACCGCGAAGCCGGCGTCGGCCCACCACTGCCGCTCCAGCCAGGCCGAGCGCGCGGCCACCACCTCCTGGTGCCTCGGTCCGCCGTAGACGTCCAGCAGGACCGGCAGCCGACGGCCGGTGACGTGGTTGTCCGGGTAGAGCACCGCCGAGGGGAGCCGCCGGTCGGTCACCCGCTCCAGCAGCGGCAGCGGGGAGTAGCTGGGCGTGGCGGCCAGCGACCGCAGCGTGCCCACCTCCCGATCACCCTGAACCACCGTCCACCGGACGCCCGGGTGGTCCAGCGAGGCGCTGCCGACGACCAGCACGCCGCCACCGACCGCACCGACGTGCCAGCCGGCGTCGCTTGTCAACCGGCGGGCGTCGACGCCGCCGCCGATGCTGGTCCGGACCCGGAACAGGTGCTGTTCGCTCGGCTCGCCGTCGCTCGCCTCGACCAGCAGGTCCGCCGGACCGCTGCCGGCGGCGAGCCGGCCGACCACCCGGCGTACGTACAGCGAGGGTGGGGTGAGCAGCGTGCCGTCGGCGAACAGGCAGCGCGCGTCGTACCCGTCGTGGGCCAGCTCGCCACCGACCAGCACCCGCCCGTCGGGCAGGTGCGCGGGCGTGCCCGGGATCGGCTCGACCCAGCGTGGGTCGGCCAACTCGGCGTGCACCTGGGTCTCCCCGGTACGCGGATCGACCGCGAGCACCAGCCCGTGCTGCTGGGCGCGGCGCAGCACGGTGATCAGCGGGGCACCCTCACCCCAGTGCACCGCGGTCAGGTACGGGTAGGTCTCCCGGTCCCAGTGCACGTCGACCCAGCCGCCGTCGAGGTCGAGCAGGTGCAGGCTGACCTCGGCGTTCGGGCCACCCGCCACCGGGTACGCGACGCTGGCCGGCGGGCTGCCCGGCTGCGCCGGATCGTGCAGGTGCCAGCGGGGCAGCCGGGACTCGTCGACCCGGGCGGCGAGCACCGACCGGCCGTCCGGTGCCCACCAGTAGCCGCGGTGCCGTCCGAACTCCTCCGCCGCGATGTGCTCGGCCAGTCCCCAGCGCACCCCGGAGTCCTCGCCGGCCAGCATGGTGTCGGCGCCGTCCGTGTCGATCACCCGTAGCTCGCCCCGGCGTACCCCTTCGGCGGCGTCGGTCACGTAGGCCAGCCGCTGCCCGCTCGGGTCCGGCCGTGGGTCGAGCACCGGCCCGACGGTGGGCACCTCGATCACGTCGCCGTGCACCAGGTCTGCCCGAAAGAGCCGCCCGGCCAGCGCGAACACCGCCACCCGTCCGGCGGCGTCGAGGGCGTACGAGCCGATGCCGGAGGCGCTCAACCGCAGTCGCTCCCGCCGGGCGCGTTCCCCCGGGCTCAGCGCGTCCGGGTCGGCGTCGGTACCGAGCAGGGTGTTCGGATCGGCGACCAGGCGTTCCGTGCCGGTCGCGACGTCCAGCAGCCAGAGCGCGTCGGCCGGGTCCTCCGGTCCGGCCGAGCGTAGGAAGACCACCCGGGCACCGTCGTCGGCCACGGAGACGGCACGCGGCGCCCCGTGGCTGAACCTGCGGGTGCGGGCGGCCAGCTCGGGAAAGTCCACAGGCCAGATCGTAGGCCGGTACCGAGCCCGATGTGAGCGACCTGCGCGGACGCGTCTGGGCCGGTAGGCGAGAACCGCCGGTTAGAGTGACCGTCGTGACGACGCTGCCTGACCGCCGCCTGCTGCTGGTCCACGCGCACCCCGACGACGAGTCCATCGGCACCGGCTCGACGATGGCCCACTACGCGGCCACGGGTGCCCACGTCACTCTGGTGACCTGCACCCTGGGCGAGGAGGGTGAGATCCACGTACCGGAGCTGGCCGGGCTCGCCGCGGCCGAGGCCGACCAGCTCGGCGGGTACCGGATCGCCGAGCTGGCGACCGCCTGCGCCGAGCTGGGCGTCACCGACCACCGGTTCCTCGGCGGGGCCGGCCGCTACCGGGACTCCGGGATGATGGGTCTGCCGACCAACGAGCATCCCCGGGCCTTCTGGGGCGCCGACCTGGACGAGGCCGCCGGGTATCTGCTGGAGATCATCCGGGAGGTACGCCCGCAGGTGGTCATCACGTACGACGACAACGGCTTCTACGGACACCCTGACCACATCCAGGCGCACCGGGTGACCATGCGGGCCGTGGAGCTGGCCGCCGCCGAAGGGCTCGCACCTGCGAAGGTCTACTGGACGGCGATGCCGCAAAGTGTGCTGGAAGCCGGCATGATGCACTTCGCGGAGGCGTCCGACAACCCCTTCGCCGGCATCGCCGACGCCACTGAGCTGCCGTTCTGCACCCCGGACGAGGAGATCGCGGCCCGCATCGACGCCACCGAGCAGCACGTCGCGAAGGAGGCGGCGATGCGCGCCCACGCCACCCAGATCCCGGCCACCTCCTGGCTGTACTCGATCGCCGGCAATTTCGGTGCCGAGTTCATGGGGGTGGAGTACTTCACCCTGGCACTGGGGGAGAAGGGGACGGGCAGCGGCCCGTACGGCTGGGAGTCGGATCTGTTCGTCGGGGTGGACGCCGCAGCGCCGGGCGCGGCCGGCGGCCCGGACGTCGTCGGCGGCCCCGGCCGTAGACCGGTCACCCCGGCCGGTCACCGGTGACCTTGCCCGCCGCGATGTCGGTCGCCCCGCAGGAGCAGGAGCCGCCCCGGCCGAGCCGGAGGTGGCGACGTCCGCTGGACATCGGCCTGCGGGTGGCGGGCGGCATGTTCGCCGTGGTGGCCGCGACGGTGAGCGCGGTGCTGGAGTTGCTGCTCGCTCCGCTTCGGGTCGGCGGGTATCTGGTCGGCGTCACGGTGCTCGTGGCCGTGGCCGCGAACATCGCGTTGAGCTGGTTGGCCGTCGAGACCGTCGGCCGTCGCTGGGCGGTGGCGCTGCCGGCGCTGCCCTGGGTGGCCATCATGGTGATCGCCGCCGACCGGACCAGCGAGGGTGACGTGCTGCTCGTCGGCAACTGGGTCGGGCTCACCCTGGTGGTGGGCGGTGCGATGACCTTCGCGGTGATGGCGTTCCGGTCGATCCTCGCGCCGGCTCCGGCCTCCGGACGGTAATCTCGCGCCGGCTCCGGCTCCGGCTCCCGGACGGTACTGACGTCGCTCAGCGGCGGGTGGTAGACATTCCTGCCAGGAGACCCGCCATCCGGGCGGGCGGTACGGCTGGAGGCGTGTAATGGGGCAGCGGTGGCGTGCGGTCGGTGTGCTCGCGATCGCACTGTTCGCGGTCAACGTGGTCGCCCGGCTGGTCATCCGGTTCGGCTTCGACGGCAACGACAGTGTCGCCGACCGGGTGTCGCTCGGGATGTTCGTGGTGATCGGTCTGATTCTGGCCGGTGTCGCCTTCGTCTGGGGTGAGCGGCGTCCGTTGGCCCGCTGGGCCGGCGAGGTGGCCGCCGCGATCGGCATCGCGGTCGGGTTGACCGTGCTGATCGGGCCTCTGCTGGTCGGTGACAACCCGTTCGCCGGTGGCGGCGGGACGTTCTTCGCGCAGATCGGTCTCTACCTGGTGGCGACCACCGTCGGGACGATGCTGGGCTACCTGCTGCTGGTCACGCTCGGTCGCGACTACCGGTCGCGCAGCCTGCAACGGTACGCCGAGACCACCGCGGCCAAGCCCCGCCGCGTGGTCCGCCGCTGACCGGCGGGGGTCAGTGCGGCGCGACGCGGGTCAGATAGGTGTGGTGGGTGGTGAAGCCCAGCTTGCGATAGAGCGCGACCGCGCCGACGTTGCTCTGCTCGACCTGGAGAAACGCGTCGGTCGCTCCGGCATCGGCGGCCCACTCGGCGAGTGCTCGGATCAGCCGGCCGGCGAGTCCCTGCCGGCGCGCGGCCGGTAGCACCTCGATCAGGCACAGCCCGAGCCAGCGCCCCTCGCCGGTGACCGTGCCCCGGCCGGTCGCGACGAGCGCGCCGTCGAGGTACCCGTGGGCGAAGCGGATCTGGTCCACGGCGGTGAGTACGTGCCGGGCGGCGTCCGGCAGCCCGCCTTTGCGGCCGGCCGCCACGGCCAGCCAGTCCGCCGACGGTGCCGTGGCCAACTCGACCACCGGGCCGGCCGTACCGGTCGCGCCACCCGGGCCTGTCGGTTCGCCGGGGATGCCGGGTGCTGCCGCGACCGGGTCGTCCGGTGCCGCCGCGACGAGGGCGGCGAGTGGGGCGGTCTGTACCAGCACCGGTGGGCGGCTGCCCCAGCCTCGCCGGTCGAGTTCGCTGCCGACCGGCGCGGCCAGCGGCAGCGGCGTGTTGACCATGGCCGGCCGGCCGTGGCCGGCGTACCAGCGTTCGACCGCGTCCACGGCGGCCGGCAGCGGACGGTCCGGATCGCCCACCGGCAGCGCCGAGTTGGCCCGGCCGGTCCAGCCGTCGGCGGCCCGCAGGAGCCAGTCGCCGAGCCGGCCCCGAACGGGGGCCGGCCACGCCTCGTCGGCGGCGAGTTCCAGCTCGACCATGGCGGCGGCGGTCGGCCGGCGGGCCGCCGGGACCCGCTTGGCGCGGTGCACCTCGGCGATCGGCACGCGCAGCCGCCCCTGCCGGGTGGTAAGCGTGAGATGTGTCTCGGTCAGTTCGACCAGTTCACCGAGGGCATCGGAATAGACCGGCCGACCACCGCGTACGCCGACGCGACGCCGCACCACGATTCGGTGTCCCAGGTCTTGCTCTCGGAGCACGATCGACCTCCTCCCCGGCGAGATACTAGGCTCTTACCGTCGCGGGTGATCGCGGCATGTCTTGCGGAGGAGAAGACCGGTGACCTACATCATCGCCGAGCCGTGCGTGGATGTGCTCGACAAGGCGTGCATCGAGGAGTGCCCGGTCGACTGCATTTACGAGGGCAACCGGATGCTCTACATCCACCCCGACGAGTGCGTCGACTGTGGTGCCTGTGAGCCTGTCTGCCCGGTGGAGGCGATCTTCTACGAGGACGACGTCCCGGAGCAGTGGAAGGACTACACCGGCGCCAACTACGAGTTCTTCGAGGACCTCGGCTCGCCCGGCGGGGCCTCGAAGATCGGCAAGGTGGAGAAGGACGCCACCTTCGTCGCCGCCCAGCCGCCCCGCGGCGAGGGCCACTGAACCGGCCCGCCCCGGTCTCGTCGCGGCTGCCCGAGTTCACCTGGGACACCCTGGACGCCGCGGCCACGCTGGCCGCGGCGCATCCGGACGGCCCGATCAACCTCTCCATGGGTACGCCGGTCGATCCGGTGCCGCAGGTGATCCGGCAGGCCCTGGCGGACGCCTCGGACGCGCCCGGCTATCCGCTGACCGCCGGCACCCCGGCGCTGCGGGATGCGATCGCGGGCTGGGTGTCGCGGGCCTGTGGCGCCGGCCCGGACGGGCTCGGGGTGCTGCCGACGATCGGCTCGAAGGAACTGGTGGCCTGGTTGCCCACCCTGCTCGGGGTGGGGCCAGGTGACGTCGTGGTGGTCCCGTCGATCGCCTACCCGACCTATGAAGACGGCGCACGGTTGGCTGGTGCCACGACGGTACGCACCGACTCGCTGACCGCCGTCGGTCCGACGTCCCGGGTCCGCCTGGTCTGGGTGAACTCGCCGGGCAACCCGACCGGTCGGGTGCTGCCCGCCACGCACCTGCGCAAGGTGGTGGACTGGGCGCGTGAGCGCGGCGCGGTGGTGGCCAGCGACGAGTGCTACCTGCCGTTGGGCTGGGACGCCGAGCCGGTGTCGGTGCTGTCGCCCGAGGTGTGCGGCGGCTCGTATGACTCCGTGCTGGCGGTGCATTCGCTGTCCAAGCGGTCCAACCTGGCCGGCTACCGGGCCGGTTTCGTGGCCGGCGACCCGATACTGGTGGCCGAGCTGCTCAAGATCCGCAAGCACGCGGGGATGATCGTGCCGGCGCCGGTGCAGGCGGCCATGGTGGCGGCCCTGCGCGACGAGCGGCACGCCGACGAGCAGCGGGAGCGGTACGGTGCGCGGCGCGAGACGCTGCGGGCGGCGTTCGTGGGCGCCGGTTTCACCGTGGAGCACTCCGAGGCGGGGCTCTACCTGTGGCTGACCCGCGGCGAGGACTGCTGGGCCACCGTCGACTGGCTGGCCCGGCGGGGAATCCTGGTCGCCGCCGGTGTCTTCTACGGTCCCGGCGGGCGGCAGTACGTCCGGGCGGCGCTCACCGAGTCCGACGAGCGGATCGCTGCGGTCGCCGGCCGCCTGTCCTGACCACGACCGAACGCTCTGGCGTCCCGGCCCGGGGAGAACCCGACCGGCTTCGAGGCCGCTCCCGACATGCGCGCGGAGCGGCCTCGAAGCCGTCTCATTCCTCGTTGATCCGCTCGAGCACCCGGAGCAGGTTGTCCCGGCTGTGCCGCTCCAGCAGCACACTGCCGTACAGCTCCTGCAGGGCCACCGTCCGGCCGTCGTGCAGCGTCAGCTCGGCCTTCAGCGGAATCTGCCTGGTCACCTGCACCGACACCATCTCCTCGTACGGCAGGAACTGGTGTCGGGCGGCCAACGTCGCCACCGGCGTCGATTCGAGCAGGTTCTTGAGCCGCTTCTCGCCGTCGCCGGCCTTGCCCGGGCCGCCCACCAGGATCAGACCGCGGTCGAGGACCAGCAGGTCGTGCTGCACGCCGCCGACCTTCACGTTGCCGATGGCGCCGATGACACCGGCGTTGTCGGCGGTGGCCCGGCTCTGCACCACGGTCGCGGCGGAGGGGTCGACGCCGAGCTCGGCGAGCCGCGCCAGGGCCTCGTCGAGGGTCTCCGCCGAGACCGCCAGCTTGGCGATCTCCGCGAGGTTCAACGGCTCACCGCTGGTGCCGACGAACTGGGCGGGACCGCTCCAGGACAGCTGCCAGCGGGCCCGCTGGGCGCGGACGGCCGCGTTGACCAGCAACATCTCCATCGGCCCGGCGAAGTGTGCCGCCGCCTCCTGACGGTTGGCGTCGCTGAAGAACTGCTCGGCGAACTCGCCCAGGCGACCCGCCCGCACCAGGTCGAGCACGGTTGCCAGACCCGGTTCGGGGGTGCCGGTGAACCGGCCGGCCGCCCGGTAGATGCCGTCCGCCTGGCGCTGCACACCGGCGGCGATCGCCGCGTGGGTGAATTCCGGCCAGGGCAGCACCTGACGGTTGCCGAGATCGATGACGATTCGCTGCAATCGGCGGCCGGCGTCCAGCACGTCGGCGAGCAGCACGTGTGCGGGACGGTCGTCGGTGCCCGCGGCACCGGCCGGGAGTTGTGCCATCGCCTCGATCCGGACGCCGATCGGCGGATGGGTGTCCCACCGGGACGGCTCGCGGTCCGGCACGTCCTGCTGGAGCTTGTCGATCTCGTCCCGGCGGCCCTGGAGCAGTTGTCCGAAGCCGCCGAACAGGTCGTCCGGGGCCAGGCCGGCCTGCCAGCCCGACTCCACGTACCGGCCGGTGAAGAAGTTCCAGGCCGCTTCGAGCGCCGGCAGGCTCCGTAGCGCGGACGTGGCCGCCTCGTGGCCGGCGAGCTGGACGGAGGCCCGGTCGGCTTCCAACTCCTGCCGCCGTGACGCGGCGTTGTCGACCATCAGGTACAGCTTCGCGTACCCCTTGAAGACCAGGCCGATGGGGTTGCGCGGTTTGATCCGCTCGATGGTGCCCTCGATCGCCAGCCGTCCCCGGTAGGCGACGCCACCGAGTCGGGTGTGTTTGCCGGAGTAGTGACCTAGCTCGTGGGCGAGCACCGAGCGGAGTTGGTCGACCCGCATCGCCTGGAGCAGCGGCAGACCCACGTAGAGGGTGCGCCGTCCGCCGATCAGCCCGAGCAGCCGGCTCTGCTCGCCGACCGCCGCGTTCACCTCGGGCACCAGTCGGATCTCGTCCGGTGCCCGGGTACCGACCGCGTCGGCCAGTTCCCGAACGGTGGCCCACAACTGCGGTGCCTCCCGCTCGTCGAGCACCAGGCCCGGTGCCGGTTCGTTCTTCGTCCGGATCGCCCGCCAGAGCCCGACCGCCACCGCACCCAGCGCGATGATCAGCGGCAGCAGCAGTTTCCCGGTGACCAGTCCGTTCGTGTGGCCGTAGAGCCACACGCCGAGGGCGGCGACGGCCGCCAACTGAAGCAGCGCGACCACGTAGAACCCGATCAACATGACCACCGAGGCGAGTGCCCGGTACGTCGCGGCCATGGCCGTTCCTCCCCGTTCCGTGCCCGCGCGGCTGCGGGCGGCGCAGCGGACCGTACGGCGTGGAGGTTTGCCGGACAACCCCCTTCCGGTCGGGTTCGGCCGGCTCTTCGATCTTGCCGATCCGTGCCCCGGAGGTGCAGGCGCACGCCGTGGGAGCCGGACGGCCGGGCGACGCGTACCGGCCGGACGGTCCATCCGACTGCCCGGCGGCGATCCGGCCGGCGATATCCTCGGCGCGGACGCAGGGCGTGTCGCCGGACATCGTGGCAGTGCGGCGGGATCCGGCAGGCACGCCGCCGCGGGGCCGGCCGGCTCCGTGACGCAACGGAACGCCGAGGTACGCGGATGGTGCTCAGAGTTGACGCACGGCTGCGGGCAGCAGTGGTCGGCACCGGCCTGATCGGTGGCTCGGTGCTGCTCCGACTGCATGCCGCCGGAGTGGACGTGACCGGCTGGGATCCGGATGAGCGGATCCGTCGGCAGGCCCGGTCGGCCGGCGTACCGACGGCGGAGCGGCTGGCCGACGCCGTGGCCGGCCGGGACGTGGTGTTTCTCGGCGGACCACTGCCCACGCTGCCCGCGACCCTGGTCGAGGTGGCCGCCGCCACCGCCGAGGACTGCCTGCTCACCGACGTGGGCAGCACCAAGGCCGAGTTGGCGGCGTTCGCCGCGAAGCAGGGACTGACCAGCCGGTTCGTGCCCGGGCACCCGATGGCGGGCACCGACCGGGCGGGGCTCGCGGCGGCGCTGCCGGAGCTGTTCGCGGGTGCCGCCTGGGTGCTCTGCCCGGAACCGGACGGGCTGGCCGCGTTCCGTCGCCTCGTCACTCTGGTCACCGACGTCTTCGCCGCCCGGGTGGTGCCGATGGCAGCGGATCGGCACGACGCGGTGGTGGCGCTCGCCTCGCACGTGCCGCACCTGCTCGCCGGGGCGCTGGCCGGTGCGGCGCACCGGTCGCCGTTGCGGGACTCGGTCCTGGCGCTGGCGGCCGGGAGCTTCCGGGACGGCACCCGGGTCGCCGGCACCCCGGCGCAACGCACCGGGAACATGCTGCGGGGCAACCGCGACGAGGTGCTGGCTGCGCTGGCCCAGGTCACCGCGTTCCTCGACGAGCTGGCCGGTGCGTTGCGGGCCGACGACGCCGACGCCCTCACCGCCCGGTACGCCGAGGCCGGTGCCGCCCGCGCCGGGCTGGCCGGCCGCCCGTACGACGAGCAGGTCCGATCGTTTCCGGCCGGTGCGGAACCGGCCGAGGTGGCCTGGCTGCACCGCATCGGAGCGGCCGGTGGCCACCTGAGCGGATGTCGGGTCGTGGCCGGCACCGTCTCCTATGTCGCCCACCTCCCGCAGGCCTGACCGGCTCATCGGTGGGCGCGGCGACGGACCCGCCAGTAGGGTGAGGGCATGGTGGACGGACCAGTCGTGACCGTACGCGGCGAGGCGTACCGCGAGGTCGCGCCGGAACTCGCCCGGTTCACCGTGACCGCGCTGGCTCGGGACCGGGAGCGGGAGCCGACGTTGACCCGGCTGGCCGAGCGGGCTGCGGCGATCCGGGTCCTGCTCGACTCATACGGCCCGACGATCGACCGGCGCGAGACCGGCGAGCTGCGGGTGCGACCCGAGACCCGCCGCTCCGGGGAGCGGGTCGTGGCCTGGCACGGTTCGGTGGTGACCACGGTGACGGTCACCGACTTCACCACCCTCGGCGAGTTGATGTTGCGCCTGGCCGACCAGGATCAGGTCGAGGTGGCTGGCCCGTGGTGGTCGCTGCGTCCCGACAGCCCGGCCTACCGGCAGGCCCGGCACGCCGCGATCAGCGACGCGTTGCAGCGGGCCCGCGAGTACGCCGAGGCGCTCGGCGCTCAGGTCACCGACCTGGTCGAGTTGTCCGACGAGGGCGGCACCGCCCAGCCGATGATGGCCCGGATGGCGTTCGACGCCGGCGGAGTCGAGGCCGGTGGCCCACCGGAGCTGGAGCTCGACCCGCAGCCGCAGGGCGTGCACGCGGCAGTGCGGGCCCGGTTCACGATCAGCCGGCCGGTCCTGTCCTGATGACCGTCGCGCAGGTGTTGTCGATGGAGGCGCTGCTGGAGCGGGCCCGAGGGCTGGCCGACGCCGGCCCGCGGCAACTGCTCGGCATCACCGGCGCACCCGGGGCCGGCAAGTCCACGCTGGCTGCACAGGTGGTCGAGGCGGTCGGCCCGGCCGCCCGGCTGGTGCCGATGGACGGCTTCCACCTCGCTCAGGACGAGTTGCGTCGGCTCGGCCGGGCCCTGCGGAAGGGCTCGATCGATACCTTCGACGCCAACGGGTACGTCTCGCTGCTGCGTCGGCTGCGGCGCAAGGAACCGACGTCGGTCTGGGCGCCGCAGTTCCGCCGGGACTTGGAGGAGCCGATCGCCGGTGCGATCGAGGTGCCGCCGGAGGTCCGGCTGGTGGTCACCGAGGGCAACTATCTGTTGATCCCGAACTGGCCCTGGGACGAGGTACGCGCCCTGCTGCACGAGGCGTGGTTCCTGGACCTCGACGCCGACCTGCGGCGTCATCGGCTGGTCGCCCGACACATGGCCCACGGCCGGTCGGAGCAGGACGCCCGAGCCTGGGCGCTGGGCAGCGACGAGGTCAACGCGGCGTTGGTGGCCGGCACCGCCGACCGTGCCGACCTGGTGGTACGCCTAGCCGAGCCCCCGGCGGGGTGACGGGACCGCCCGCCGCAGCAGCCACGCCACCCGGGATCTCTCCCGTTGGAACTCGGTGGCCTCCGGGTAGCCGCTGTGGCTGCGGATCGGTGGGTCGGCGACTTCGCCGTCGCTCGGATGCAGTGCCTCCGGGTCGGTCACCGCGATGTCCCGCTCCCCGGCGGTGACCGGCCAGCCGAGCGGATCGGTGTCCCGCCAGAAGTTCGTCCACCGGGTTCCGCCACCGGGACGGGTCAGCGCCTCGGCCAGCACCGGCAGTCGATCCGGCCCGAAGTAGGCGGGGAAGATCCGGCCGTAGAGGCGGGTCAGTTGGCAGCCGTAGGAGAAGAACCAGATCCGCCGCCGCCAACGGTGCGGCAGCTGGAGGATGACCGCGGTGCAGATCACCGTGCCCTGGCTGTGCCCGGAGAGGATGATGCCGTCCACCCGGCGCGGATCGTGCTCGGCCAGCGCGATCAGCCCGGCCGTGCGGGTGAGCAGTTCGGGCACCGCCCGTTCGGCGTAGCTCGGTGGCGCCAGTGGGTGGGCGGCGCGTGGCCAGAAGGTGCCCACGTCCCAGACCACGCCGACGGAGCGGCGGATGGTGTTCTTGCGGTAGACGAGCAGGCCGACGGCGGCGACCGCCACCGGAAGCAGACCGAGCAGCGCGTCGCCGACGTCGCCCACCGCCTTGATCACCACGGTTGTCCCGCCCGTCGTCATGGTCTGCGGCCGGGCTGCGGAGAGGACGGCCGCGCAACTCAGTACGGCGACGACGGCCATCGCACCGGCGTACCAGCCGATCAGGCGAAGTGCGTGTTCGCCGACCAGTCGGTGCAGCGCCTGGTGGGTGCTGACGTCACGGGCGCGACGCAGGTCGTGTGCGGACAATCGGCCACCGCGGGCGCTCAGCCGGGCGTACTCCTGGCGACGAAGTCGGCGGAACAGCACGACGGCGCGGACGGCGACCAGGGCGAGTATCAGCAGCGCGGCGGCGAAGGTCAGGCCAGCCCAGGTCACCGGGGTTGGCGGGACCACCCGGGGCGGGCCGACGGGCGCGTCCCCACCGTTGAGCCGGTTGGTGACCCAGTAGAGCACGCCGGCGCTGTAGGCGAGGCAGAGCAGCCACCCGAAGCCGGCGATGACGGCGGGCGCCCGACCCCGCCAGGCCAGGTCGTTGTGCGGTTCGAGGGGTTGTTTGACAGTGGTGGGTCGGGTCCGGGGCAGCAGCAGGCCGACCGCGGCGAGGGCGAGCAACGGCAGGGAGAACTGCCACAGCGTCACGGAGGCCGGTGGTGCGGCGGGCAGCCAACCGTGGCACCAAGCGGCGCCGAGAGCGATCAACAGCGCGACGGCGGCCGGTGTGGCGCCGCCGCGCCGTCCGGAGCGGGCGGTCGCGCCGATCGCGATGAGCAGTAGCAGTTGACCGGTGCCCAGCCCGGCGATGACCCGGTCGAAGCCCGGTAGCGACCGGTCCGTCCGGCATCCGGGCTGGGCGGGGTCATGGTCGCAGCCGGCGGGCGGACGTAGTTCGGCCAGCGGGCTGCCCGCGGCTCCGTCGGGCAGCAGCAGCACCGCGAAGGTGCCGGCCAGGCCGATTCCGGTGAGGACGATGACCGCGATGCTCCATCGGCCGAGCGGGGTGGCACCGTCGCGCCGGGTCAGCAAGGGCCGGCCGATGGCCACCAGCGCGATCGTCAGGACGGCTATGAACGCGGCCACGGCGGACCAGGTGAGCACCGCCCGCGCGCCGTGTGGCGGGTCGAGCACCGAGACCGTTCCGAGCGGGACCGCCGCCGCCACCACCGTGCCGGTGCACAGGTGCAGTACGGCCGCGCGGCGTAACTGTCCCTCACCCCACCAGAACGTCGGGTCCTGAAGGGGATTTGTCGGTGGGCCGGGTGGTGGCTCGGGCACCGGCGGCGGCTCCTGCGCCGGCTGACCGGCCGGCACGTCGGCGTCGACCGGCGGCGGGGTACGGCGTCCCGCCGGATTCGTGGTGGGGTCGGCCGGCATCACCGCCTCGTACTGGTAGCTCCGCCAGGCGACCAGGCCGAGCACCCCGATCATGGCGAGTGGCACGGTCAGGCCGACGGCCATGGCCCGGCCGCCCTGCTGCCACCAGGAGCCGGCGAGAAACTCCCACGGGCCGGGGATCCGGCTCAGGCAGCCCTCGTCCACGCACTGCCAGCCGATGAGATCGACGCCGACGCCGGTCATCGCGAGCACGGGAGTGCCGGTCAGGCTCAGGCAGAACAGCCTGATCAGCCAGGCTGTCATGCCGGTGCGGCTGGCCAGTCGTTCGGTGGCGGGGTCCGCCGGTATGCCCGGCCGGGCGTGCAGCGCCACGTTGGCCAGGGTGAAGGGCAGCAGCAGCGTCCACAGGGCCCGCTCCACGTCGCGGGCGGTTCGCGCGCCGGAGGTCAACTGCCCCCAGCTGTACGCCTCGACGACGATCGGGTCGAGCGGTGTGGTGGTCGCGGAGCGGTAGAAACCGGTGACCGGGCCGCCGGCGACGAGCCGTGGCTGAGGTGGCTCACACCCGGGGTCGGCCGTCAGGCCCAAGGTCTCGGCGGGCGGTGTGTTGGACACTCCGTGTACGCGCAGTTCGAGGATCCGACCTCCCATGCGAGCCTCCCAGTGACGCATATGTCACCTACAGTGCCCGATGCAGGACGCTGGCCGCCACTCGTCATGGAGGTGTTTGCGCAGCTAGAAGGCTGATCGAGGGTCAGTCGAGCTGGCGTACCGGGCGAGCCGGGTTACCGACCGCTACGACGTTGGCGGGAAGGTCGCGGGTCACCACGGCACCCGCCCCGACCACTGTGTTGTCACCGACGGTGACTCCGGCGAGGATGATCGCTCCGCCACCGAGCCAGACGTTGTCGCCGATGGTGATGGGTCGGGCCGCTTCCCACTTCGCCCGGCGTGGCTCCGGCTCCACCGGGTGGGTGGGCGTGAGCAGTTGCACGTTCGGGCCGATCTGGACGTCTGCGCCGATGGTGATCGGTGCGACGTCGAGGAAGACCGCGTGGTAGTTGACGAAGCTGCGTGGCCCGATCCGGATGTGGTAGCCGTAGTCGCAGTAGAACGGTGGCCGGATGCCGGTCTCCTCGCCGAGCTCGCCGAGCAGTTCGTGCAGCGCCGCCTGACGTGCCTCCTGGTCGTCGACGCCACTGTTGTTGATCCGTTCCATCAGGTGCAGGGCGCGGAGGTGGTCGGCGATCAGTTCCGGGTCGTCGGCGAGGTACGGCTCACCGGCGAGCATGCGTTCCTTCATGGACGTCATCCGTCCGATCATGCCCGGGGTCGTCGCGACGAGGACTCAACTTCGTCGAATTCTTGACTCCCTTTTACATACTCAGTATGCAAGTGTGATGGGAGTCGATGTGTTTTACATCGATATAGACGCTCCAGAGGAGGATTCAGTTGCGACGAAGGAGCAAACTGACCGCCACCGGACTCGTGCTGGGTCTGGTGTTCGGCGTACCGGCGGCGGTCACGGCCGCACCGGCTGCGCCGGCCGCGGCCCCGCCGACCCATCTTCCGAGTGGCCGACCCGACGCCGGCCGCGGACCCGCCACCGTCACCCTGGTCACCGGCGACCAGGTCACGGTCACCGCCACCGGGGCGAGCGTACGCCCGGGTGAGGGCCGCGACGGCATCCGTTTCCTCACCCAGCGGGAACGGGACCACCTCTGGGTGGTGCCGCAGGACGCCCTGCCGTCGATCCGCGACGGACGGGTCGACCGCCGGCTCTTCGACGTGGCCGGGCTGGTCGCCGCCGGCTACGACGACGCGCACCGCGACGACCTGCCCCTGCTCATGACCTACGGGTCGGCCGCCCGGCGGGCCGGCCCGCCCGAAGGAGTGACCGTCACCCGCGACCTGGCGGCCATCGGTGGTGTCGCGGCCACCGCGGACAAGCAAAGCGTGGGCCAGCTCTGGGCCACGGTCGCCGGTGCCAGCGGCGCCCGGTTCGACGCGGCGGGGGGTGTCGAGCGGATCTGGCTCGACGGCCGGCGGCAGCTGACGCTGGAACACAGCGTGCCGCAGATCGGGGCGCCCGCCGCCCACCAGGCCGGCTTCACTGGTCAGGGGGTACGCGTCGCGGTGCTGGACACCGGTGTCGACGCCGCGCATCCCGACCTCACCGGCCGGGTCGCCGAGTCGAGGAACTTCACCGAGGAGGCGAACCCGGGCGACATCGTGGGGCACGGCACCCACGTCGCCTCGATCATCGCGGGCAGCGGTGCCGCCTCGGACGGCCGCAACCGGGGCGTGGCACCCGACGCGACCCTGCTCTCCGGCAAGGTCTGCGAGGAGTACGGGTGCACCGAGTCGGCCATCCTGGCGGGCATGCAGTGGGCCGCCACCGAGGCCGAGGCCGACGTGGTCAACCTCAGCCTGGGCGGGACGGACACCCCGGAGGTCGACCCGCTGGAGGAGGCGGTGAACACGCTCACCGAGCAGACGGGTGCCCTCTTCGTGATCTCCGCCGGCAACGCCGGACGGACCGGCACGGTCGGCTCACCGGCGAGCGCCGACGCCGCGCTCGCCGTCGGCGCGGTCGACCGCGACGACCAACTCGCCGACTTCTCCAGCCAGGGCCCGCGGGTCGGTGACGACGCCCTCAAGCCGGACATCACCGCCCCGGGAGTGGACATCGTGGCCGCCCGAGGGCAGGGCACGGAACTCGGCGAACCGGTCGGTGAGCAGTACGTCTCGCTCTCCGGCACGTCGATGTCCGCACCACACGTCGCCGGCGCGGCGGCGCTGCTCGCCCAGCAGCACACCGACGCGACCGCGGAGCGACTCAAGGCCACCCTGATGGCCTCGGCCCGACCGCATCCGGAACTGACCGCGTACCAGCAGGGTGCCGGCCGGGTCGACGTGGCGCGTGCCATCACCCAGTCGCTGGTCAGCGAGCCGGCCAGCGTCTCGTTCGGTCGGACGCTGTGGCCGCACGACGACGACGAACCGATCCAACGCGAGGTGACCTGGCGTAACACCGGAACCGCGCCGCTCACCCTGGACCTCAGCATCGAGGCCACCGGCCCGGACGGGGAATCCGCGCCGGCCGGGGTGTTCACGCTCGGCACGCAGCAGGTTCAGGTGCCGGCCGGCGGTACCGCGTCAGCCACGGTCACGGTCGACACAAGCGTCGACAGCCCGGACGGTCACTACACCGGCCGGGTGGTCGCGCACGCCGGTGACCTGGTGGCGATCACCCCACTGGCAGTGCACAAGGAGGTGGAGAGCTACACGCTGACCCTGCGCCACCTGAGCCGCGACGGTGCCGTGCCGGAAGACTACGCGAGCTTCCTGGTGGGGTTGGACGACTTCATCGACATTCTCGCGTACGACCCGGACGGTACCGCCGAGGTGCGCGTACCCAAGGGCAGGTACGGGCTGGCCAGCTTCGTGGTGGACGTGGAGAGCGAGAGCCTGACGCTGATGAGCCGGCCGGAGCTGGTGGTGCAGTCGGACGCCGAGATCGTCGTCGACGCCCGTACGGCGGGGCCGGTGCGGATGACGGTCCCGGACCGGTCGGCGACGCCGGCCCTGGTCGCCGTCGACGCGACCTTCCTGCTCGATGAGGGGTCGGCCGGGTTCGGCGCGGTCGCCGACGACTTCGACGGCCTTTTCACCGGGCAGATCGGCGCGCGGACCTCGGCGGACCACTTCCAGGCCGTCGTCACCAGCCAGTTCGCCGACCTGGAAGCAGCCAGCAGCCCGTACCTGTACGCACTCGCCGAGATGGTCCAGGGTCGGATGCCCAACGGGTTGACCCGGCACTACCGTGGCAGCGACCTGGCCACCGTCAAGCCGACGTTCCGGGACGGCTACCCGGGCACGGTCGCCGAGCGGATGGCCTTCGCTGTCTTCGAGCCCGACGTGGGCGGCTGGGCGGTCGGGCTACCGACCGCGGTACCGGGACAGCGGGTCGAGTACTTCAGCACCCGGGACGTGCGTTGGAGCACCGAGCTGTGGTTCGGCACGCGCAGCGATGATGTGCCCTGGCTCGAACCGGTGGCCATCCTGTTCTCGGACCCGACGACGTACCGGGGCGGACGCACGTACCGGGACGTCTGGAACGGTGCGCCCCACGGACCGTCGTTCCCGGTGCCACGCTGGCCGGACGAGGGCCTGACCCGGCAGGGCGATCTGATCACCCTGTCCGTGCCGCTGTACAGCGACGCGGCGGGCCACCTGGGTGCTTCGCTGACGGACGCCTCGCGTACCGCCCTCTACCGCAACGGCAAGCTGGTCGACGAGACCACGGACCCGGGATGGGGCCAGTTCGAGGTGCCGGCCGGGCCCGCCAGGTACCGGTTGGATACCTCGGCGAAGCGCACTGTCACCGACCTGAGCACCGAGGTCGCCACCACCTGGACGTTCCGGTCCCGGCACGTCCGGAGCGACGACCCGCTCCGGCTGCCCGCCTCGGCGATCCGCTTCGCGCCGCGACTGGACGAGCGGAACGCGGCTCCGGCGGGCCGATCCTTCGTGATCCCGGTCGCGGTGCAGCGCCAACCCGGCGCACCGGCCGCGAAGACGGCGTCGTTGACCGTCGAGGTCTCCTACGACGGCGGAAAGCGCTGGCAGCGCGCCAAGCTGCGCAAGGTCGGTAGCGGCTGGCAGGCCACCGTGCAGCACCCGCGCGGTACCGGCCACGTGTCGTTGCGGGCCACCGCCCGCGACACCGCCGGCAACACCGTCACCCAGCGGATCATCCAGGCGTACCGCCTGCGGTGACCCGCACCGGCGGGTCCGGCGTGCTCGCGCCGGACCCGTCCGGGGGTGCTCCTGTGCGCCAGGCGTCAAAAAGAGGCCCCGCCTCGCACCTCAGTCGTTGGCGTGCAGGGCGGAGTTCAGCTCGATGCCCCGGCCGGCGCGCGGACGGGCCTCCAGCGCGCCGGAGACCGAGTTACGCCAGAACAGCAACCCGTCGACGCCGGAGAGCTCACGCGCCTTGACGACCCGGCCGTCCGGAAGACTGATCTTCGAGGCGGCGGTGATGTAGCAACCCGCCTCGACGACACAGTCGTCGCCGAGCGAGATGCCGACACCGGCGTTGGCACCGACCAGGCTGCGCTCGCCGATGCGTACCTTGTCGGTGCCGCCGCCGGAGAGGGTGCCCATGATGGAGGCGCCGCCGCCGATGTCCGAACCGTCACCCACCACCACGCCCTGCACGATGCGCCCCTCGACCATCGAGGCGCCGAGCGTGCCCGCGTTGAAATTGACGAAGCCCTCGTGCATGACGGTGGTACCGGCGGCGAGGTGTGCGCCGAGCCGGACCCGGTCGGCGTCGGCGATCCGCACCCCGGAGGGCACCACGTAGTCGGTCATCCGCGGGAACTTGTCCACCCCGTACACCCCGAGGTGGCGGCCGGCGGCCCGCTCGATGACGCGCAGCTCGTCCACCCGCTCCGGTGGGCACGGCCCGGCGGTGGTCCAGGCCACGTTGGCCAGCTTGCCGAAGATGCCGTCGAGGTTGATCTCGTTGGGGCGCACCAGGCGGTGGGAGAGCAGGTGCAGCCGCAGGTACGCGTCCGCCGCGTCCTTGATCGGGTCGTCAAGCGAGCCGATGACGGTGACCACCTGGACGGTACGCAGACCCGGCAGGACCCGGTCGCCGATCGCGCCGGGCGGCAGGTCCAGCACGTCGGCCTCGTCCTCCCCGGCAACCAGCGGCAGCTCGCCGAGGCCCAGCTTGCCGGTCGGGTACCAGGCGTCGAGCACCTGGTCCTCGGCGGTGACGGTGGCCAGGCCGATGCCCCACGCGGATTGTGTGGACGTCACTTACTCACCTCTCGTTCCCCTGCGGGCGGGCTGCTGCTCGCGACTGCGGGGCTCGCCGGCCCACTCCTCGCGCTTCGCCGAAGGCTCCCGTCTCGCGGTCGCCGGTTGTGACGGTACCGTGCGGACCATGGAGAACCCGCTTACCCCCGAGGTCCTCGCCGATCCGGTGGCGTTGACCCGCGCGCTTGTCGACATCGAGTCCGTGTCCCTCAACGAGAAGGCCATCGCCGACTGCGTCGAAGAGGTTCTGCGGGTGGTCCCGCACCTGACCACCTACCGGCACGGCAACACGGTGATGGCCCGTACCGACCTGGGGCGGGCCTCGCGGGTGGTGCTCGCCGGCCACCTGGACACCGTGCCGCTGAACAACAACTTTCCGTCGACCCTGCGCGGCGACCTGATGTACGGCTGCGGCACCTCGGACATGAAGTCGGGGGTCGCCTACGCGCTGCATCTCGCGACCACCCTGCCCGAGCCACGCTACGACGTGACGTACTTCTTCTACGAGGCCGAGGAGATCGAGTCGAGGTACAACGGCCTGCACCTGGTCGCGCAGGCGCATCCGGACTGGCTGGAGGCCGACTTCGCCCTGTTGCTGGAGCCGACGTACGGCATCGTCGAGGCCGGCTGCCAGGGCACCATGCGGGCAGTGGTGGTGACCACCGGGGTCCGGGCCCACTCGGCCCGTTCCTGGCACGGTGTCAATGCGGTGCACGGTGCGGGCGAGGTGCTCCGCCGCCTGTCGACGTACCAGGCCCGCCGGGTGACCATCGACGGATGCGAGTACCGGGAGGGCATGAACGCGACCCGAATCCACGGCGGGGTCGCCGGGAACGTGGTGCCGGACCGGTGCGAGATCGAGGTGAACTACCGCTTCGCGCCGGACCGTACGCCGGCCGAGGCCGAGGCGCACCTGCGCGAGGTCTTCGCGGACTACGAGCTGACCGTGACCGACTGCGCGGCCGGTGCCCTGCCCGGACTGGAGGCCGCCCCCGCCCGGGAGTTCCTGGCGGCGGTGGGCGCCGCACCCATCGGCAAGCTGGGTTGGACCGACGTGGCCCGGTTCGCCGCGATGGGGATCCCGGCGCTGAACTTCGGCCCGGGTGATCCGAACCTGGCCCACCACCCGGACGAGCACGTCGAGATCAGCAAGATCCGCGACGGTGCGGCGACGCTGCATCGCTGGCTCGCCGCCGCCTGATCGTCCGGTGCCGGCCCGGTGACCGGGCGGGCGCCTCGACGGTCAGACGGCGGTCAGGTGGGCCTCGGCATCGGGATCGGCCGGCGGTTCGGGCGGCTTGTCGAGCAGGCGGGTGCGGCGGCGCTCGGCCACCACGTCGCGGATGCGTCGCTGCATCTGGCGGCGAATCCGGATCCGTTCGTTGTTGTTGATCACGCTGTCTCCTCCCCCGAAGTCCGCGCGCCGGGCATACCCGGTATGTGAATAGTAAGACGTACGGGGAAGCGATTTGGTTGCACAAGATCACGAAGTGTTTGCCGGGTTCTCCGGCCGGACTCCACTACGGTTGCTTTCATGACCCAGAGCAGCGGGCGCGAACGAGGGCAGGAGCGGCATCGCGGCGCCGTCACACTTCGTCGCCAGTCGATAACCGATAGTACTGCGGATCAGCGCCTGCTGGACTCCCGGGCGCGGGCCGACTGGAAGACGAAGGACGCCTGGCGGGCACTGCGCATCCTCTCCGAGTTCGTGGAGGGCTTCGACACCCTCGCCGACCTGCCGCCAGCGGTAAGCGTCTTCGGGTCGGCGCGCAGCAAGCCGGACAGCCCCGAGTGCCAGCTCGCCGAGGCACTGGGCGCGGCGCTGGCCCGGGCCGGCTACGCGGTGATCACCGGAGGCGGTCCGGGCGTGATGGAGGCGGCCAACCGGGGGGCCAGCGAGGCCGGCGGCCACTCCGTCGGCCTCGGCATCGAACTTCCCTTCGAGCAGGGCATCAACGAGTGGGTCGACCTCGCGATCGACTTTCGCTACTTCTTCGCCCGCAAGACCATGTTCGTCAAGTACGCCCAGGCGTTCGTGGTGCTGCCCGGCGGGTTCGGCACCATGGACGAACTCTTCGAGGCGCTCACCCTGGTGCAGACCGGGAAGGTCACCCGGTTCCCGGTGGTGCTGATGGGCGCGGACTACTGGCAGGGTCTGCTCGACTGGCTGCGTGACACGATGGCCGCCGAGGGCAAGATCGGCCCGGTCGATCTGGAGCTGATCTGCGTCACCGACGATGTCGCGGCGGCGGTGCGGCACATCGTCGAGGCCGAGGCCGCCCTCAGCGTCGAGCAGGAGACCGTACGCGAGGAAGCCGTCGCCCGGGTCGCCGCCGACCAGCAGGCCGCCGCCGACGAGTCGGCTGCTGCCAACGGGTCGGTCGTTGCCAACGGGTCGGCTGCTGCCGACGGATCGGCCCCGACCGACGACCCCGCGGGGCGCTGACCGATGGCCGCGATCTGCGTGTTCTGCGCCTCCTCCCGCACGCTCGACAAGCGTTGGTTGGACCTGGCGGCCGACACCGGTGCGGAGATTGCTCGGCGCGGGCACACGCTGGTCAGCGGCGGAGGCTGCGTCGGGATGATGGGTGCACTGGTCAACGGCGCACGCGCCGCCGGAGGTCGCACGGTCGGCGTGATCCCGCAGGCGTTGGTCGACCTGGAGGTCGCCGACCTCGCCTCCGACGAACTGTTGGTCACCGAGTCGATGGCCAGTCGGAAGATCCTGATGATCGAGAAGTCGGATGCCTTCCTCACCCTGCCCGGCGGGCTCGGCACGCTCGACGAACTCTTCGAGGTCTGGACCACCGCGACGCTCGCCCTGCACCACAAGCCGATGGTGCTTGTCGACACCGACGGCTTCTACGACCCGCTGCTGAAGTGGTTGCGTGACCTGACCGACCAGACCTTTCTCAAGCCCGCCGGCTTCGACCTGCTCCGGTCGGTCGACACCGTCCCCAGTGCACTGGACCTGATCGAATCCCACCTCACCTGACCGCCTGGCCGTGGCGCGGCCCTGGTCGCCCCCCGCCTCCGGCCCGCCACCTGCCCCGCTCAGCCCACGGCAGACCGGCGGCCGGCACGTGATCGACCCGGGATGCGGTGTGTTGGGCTTTCCCGCCGGTCGGAGGCCCCACTTTGCCGCATGTCGAGCGGCCGGGCGTCGGCCGAGGCGGGTGTGGCGCGTCGAGCGGTGTCGCAGGGCCGTGATGGGATGGCGGGATGCAGGCGTACCGGTTGGTGCGTCGGCCCGCCGGGCCGACCGAGGGGAGCGGCCCGTCCACCGGGCCGCCCTCGGACGCCGCGCATCCGCACCCAGCGCCGGACCGCGCCGCGCCGGACCGCGCCGCGCCGGACCGGGCTACGCCGGACCGGGCCGGGCAGGACCGAATCGTGTCGGGTCACGCCGCGCCGGATCACGCCGCGCCGGGCCAGGAACGGCCTGATCATGCCGCGCCCTCCCAGGGACGGCCGGGTCATGCCGCGCCGGGCCGGGTCACGTCCGATCACGCCGCGCCCTCCCAGGGACGGCCGGGTCGTGCCGCGCCGGGCCAGGTCGACCCGGGGGGTGCCGCGCCAGGCTCGGCCGCTGCACAGGTCGATCCGCGCCAGGCAGAGATCGTCGCGCACACCGCCGGTCCGATGCTCGTCGTGGGCGGGCCGGGCACCGGGAAGACCCGGACCCTCGTCGAGGCGGTCACCGCCCGGGTAACCGAGGGAGTCGACCCGGAGCGGATTCTGGTGCTCACCTTCAGCCGGCGTGGGGCCGCCGATCTGCGGCACCGGATCGAGGCGCGGATCGCCGCGAGCGGTCAGCGGGTGCTGCGCGAGCCGCTGGTGCGCACCTTTCCCGGGTACGCCTTCGGCCTGCTGCGGCGGGCCGCCGCCGAACGCGGCGAACCGTCACCCCGGCTGCTCACCGGCCCGGAACAGGATCTGATCATCCGTGAGCTGCTGGACGTGGTCGGTGCGGAGCCCGACGCGGAGCCCGATGACGACCCGGTCGGTTGGCCGGAGGACCTGCGGCCGGCGCTGCGTACCCGGGCATTCGCCGCCCAGCTGCGCGACCTGCTGATGCGTGCCGCCGAGCGGGGCGTGGGCCCGGTCGAGCTGGCCCGGCTCGGTGAGCGACTCGGCCGCGCCGACTGGCCGGCCGCCGCCCGGTTCCTGCGCCAGTACGTCGCCGTGCTGGCCCTGCGCGACGTGGCCAACCGTGGCTCGGTCGCCTACGACCCGGCGGAGCTGGTCCGGGCCGCCACCGGAATGCTGCGCGACGATCCGGAGCTGCTGGCCGCCGAGCGGCGTCGGCTGGCGCACGTCTACGTCGACGAGCTGGCCGACACCGACCCCGCGCAACTGGAGCTGCTGGACACGGTGGCCGGCGGTGGCCTTCCCCTGGTCGCCTTCGCCGATCCGGACTCCTCCACGTACGCCTTCCGGGGGGCCGACCCGGGCGGCGTGACGACCTTCCCGCACCGGTTCCGCACCGCCTCCGGCGCACCGGCCGCCCAGGTGCTGCTGACCACCAGCTACCGGGCGGGCGAGCGGCTGCTGTTCGCCACCACCCGGCTGGCCCGACGACTTCGCGGGCCGGCCGCACACCGGCGGCTGCGACCGCTGCCGGGCACCCCGTCGGGGACCGTGGAGGTACGCACGTTCTCCTCGACCACCAGTGAGGCGGCGTGGCTGGCGCACGCGTTGCGGGAGGCGCACCTGCTCGACGGCGTGCCGTGGGCGCGGATGGCGGTGCTGGTCCGCTCCACCGCCCGGCAGCTGCCCGGGCTGCGGCGGGCGCTGCACGCGGCCGGCGTGCCGACCGTGGTGCACGGCGAGGATCTTCCGCTGCACCTGCAACCGGCGGTCGCGCCGCTGCTGCTCCTGCTGCGCTGCGCGTTGGAGCCGGAGCGGCTCGACGAGGAGGCCGCGGTCGCGCTGCTGCATTCGTCGCTCGGCGGTGCCGACCCGTTGGCGGAACGACGACTGCGGCAGGGTCTGCGTGCCCTCGCCCTGGCCCGGGGCGACCGTCGACCCTCCGGAGAGCTGATCATTGAGGCGCTTCGCGACCCGGCCGAGCTGGCCGGAGTCGAGCGGCGTTGGGCCGAGCCGGCACAGACGGTGGCCGGGCTGCTGGCCGTCGCCCGGGAGGCGGCCGACCGGCCGGCCGCCACCGCCGAGGAGGTGCTCTGGGCCGTCTGGCGGGCCAGCGGGCTGGCCGAGCTGTGGTCGGCCGCGCTTACCCGGGGCCCGACCGTGGCCGGCGAGGGTGATCTCGCGCGGCGTCGCCGGGCCGAGGCGGCCGACCGTGACCTGGACGCCATGCTGGTTCTCTTCGACGCCGCCGCCCGGTTCACCGACCGTCTGCCGGGCGCGCGTACCGAGGTCTTCCTCGACCACGTGCTCGGTCAGGAACTGCCGGCCGACACGCTGGCACCGACCGCCGACCGGGGCGACGCCGTGCGGCTGCTCACCGCGCACGCGGCCAAAGGACTCGAGTGGGATCTGGTCGCGGTGGCCGGGGTGCAGGAGGGCGTCTGGCCGGATCTGCGGCTGCGCGGCAGCCTGCTCGGCTCGGAGCGACTGGTCGACATGTTGGCCGGCCGAGGGGACGGCGCGGCCGCGGTGGCGACCGTGGTCGGGCAGACCTCGGCGCTGCTCGACGAGGAGCGACGGCTGTTCCACGTCGCGGTGACCCGCGCTCGGCGGCGGCTGCTGGTCAGCGCGGTCGCCTCCGCGTCCGTGGGCGGCGACGACCACGAGGAGCAGCCCAGCCGATTCCTCTACGAGCTGGGCCCCACCGACGATCCGGGGGACGCCGCCGACGGATCCGTCGGTCCGCCACCGCCGTCCCGGCCACCGGACGAGCCACTCTCCACAGGTGCATCGGCGGATCGGAACCCGGGCGAGGATGGCCCGGCGGGCACCACCGGGACCGAGCATCCCGGGTCGGGTCGGCTGCCGTTGAGCCGGCCACCCCGGGCGCTCACGCTGCCTGCGTTGGTGGCGGAGCTGCGTACCGCGGTCGCCGATCCGGCGGCGCCGCTCGTCCGGCGGCGCGCGGCGGCGGCCGAGCTGGCGCGGCTGGCTGCCGCCGGGGTGTCCGGCGCACACCCCGACGACTGGTGGGGGCTGCGTCCCCTGTCCGACGACCGGCCGCTGGTCGACGACGGTGAGCCGGTCCGGGTGACCCCGTCGGGGATGGAGAGCGCGCTGCGGTGCAGCCTGCGCTGGCTGCTGGAACGGCACGGTGGCAGCGCGCCGGCCAGCACCGCGCAGGGCGTCGGCAACCTGGTGCACGCGGCGGCGATGCTCGCCGAGGACGCCCGCGCCGACCGGGAGACGCTGCTGGAGTACGTGGCCGCCCGCTTCGACGCGATCGAGCTGGCGGCGCGCTGGATGGTCGGCCCGGAGCAGGCCCGGGCCGAGGCGATGGTGGACAAGCTGCTGCGGTGGCTGGCCGCCAACCCGCGCCGGCTGCTCGCCATCGAACAGGAGTTCGCGGTACGCCTCGACGACCCGCACCGGCCGGTCGAGCTGACCGGCCGGGTCGACCGGTTGGAGATCGACGCGGACGGTCGGTTGGTGGTGGTCGACCTGAAGACCGGCAAGTCCACCGCGGTCACCGAGGGCGAGGTGGCCGAGCATCCCCAGTTGGGTGCGTACCAGGCGGCGGTGGAGGCCGGAGCGTTCGCCGAGTTCGGCGACGAACCCGGCGGAGCGGCACTGGTGCAGCTCGGCACCGGCGCGAAGGATGCCCGCGAGCAGGCCCAGCCGCCGGCCACCGACGGTCCGGAGGCCGGCTGGGCGACCGCGCTGGTGCGCCGTACCGCCGACACGATGGCCGCCGCGACCTTCGCGGCGGTCGCCAACTCGAAGTGTCGGGTCTGCCCGGTGCGCAGCAGTTGCCCGGTGTCCGGCCAGGGCCGGCAGGTGGTCGAGCCGTGAGCCAGCCCACCCTGTTCGAGCCGATCCCACCGGCGCCCCGCGCGGCCGACGCTGGCCCCCGGTACACGCCGGTGGAACTGGCGAAGCTGCTCCGCCTGCCGGCGCCCACCCGGGAACAGGCGGCGATCATCGCCGCGCCGGTGGAGCCGCTGCTGGTGGTCGCCGGTGCGGGCTCGGGCAAGACCGAGACGATGGCCGCCCGGGTGGTGTGGTTGGTGGCCAACTCGTACGTCCGGCCGGAACAGGTGCTCGGCCTCACCTTCACCCGCAAGGCCGCCGGTGAGCTGGCGCACCGGGTACGCGTCCGGCTCGACCAGTTGGTCCGCCGGTTGGGCCGCCGCGCGCGCAACCCGCTCGACGACCCCCTCGCCGGTGAGCCGACGGTGGCCACCTACCACTCGTACGCCGGGCGGATCGTCACCGAGCACGGCCTGCGCGCCGGCTACGAGCCCTCCACCCGGCTGCTGACCGAGGCGTCCCGCTGGCAGTTGGTCGACCTGATCGTGCGCAACTACGACGGGGACATGTCCGAGGTGGACCGGATGCCGAGCACCGTCACCGACGCGGTACTGGCGCTCGCCGGCGAGCTGGACGAGCACCTGGTCGAACCGGACGAGCTGGCCGCCTGGACCGGTCGGTTCTTCGCCGACGTGCAGTCGCGTCCGGGGCGGGTCTACGCCGGGGTACGCAAGGCCCTCGCCCTCCAGCAGACCCGGCTGAAGCTGCTCCCGCTGGTGCGCGGGTACGCCCGCCGGAAGGACGATTTCGAGGCGATGGACTTCGCCGACCAGCTCGCCCGGGCGGCCCGGGTCGCCCGGGACCATCCCGGCGTCGGTGAGATCGAGCGCAGCCGCTATCAGGTGGTGCTGCTCGACGAGTACCAGGACACCAGCCACGCCCAGGTGGTGCTGCTCAAAGCACTGTTCGGTGGCGGTCACCCGGTGACCGCCGTGGGGGATCCCTGCCAGTCCATCTACGGCTGGCGGGGAGCCAGCGCCGGCACCCTGGACCGCTTCCCGACCGAGTTCGCCCGCGCCGACGGCAGCCCGGCCCGGGCGCTCGGGCTGACCACCAGCTGGCGCAACCGACCGGAGATCCTGGCGGTGGCGAACGCGCTGGCCACCCCGCTGCGCGCGGCCGGGGCCCGGGTACCCGAGCTGCACGCCGCGCTCGGCGTCGACGAGCCGATCCCACATCGCAGCCCGGGTGGCGCCGCCGCCGGCACGGTGCACTGCGCGCTGCTGCCGACGTACGCCGACGAGGCCGACTGGATCGCCGACAGCCTGCTGGCCGCCTGGCGGGGCGCGGCCGGCACACCGGACGTGTTGCCCGAGCACATCCCCGTGACGCGACGCCCGACCACGGCGGTACTGGTCCGGCTGCGCAGCCAGATCCCGGCGATCGCCGCCGCGTTGCGTGAGCGCGGCCTGCCGGTCGAGGTGGTCGGGCTCGGCGGCCTGCTGGACACCCCTGAGGTACGCGACGTGGTCTGCACCCTGCGGGTGCTGGCCGACCCGACCGACGGGGCCGCGTTGCTGCGTCTGCTGACCGGTGCCCGGTGGCGGATCGGGCCGCGGGATCTGGTGGCGCTGCACCGTCGGGCCAGGGCCATCGCGGCGGCCCGCCGCCGACTCGCCGACGACGGCGCTCCGGAGATCACGCCCGACGGCCTTGACGAGGCGACCCTGGTGGAGGCGCTTGCCGACCTGGGGCCCGCGCAGGCGTACTCGGCCGAGGGCTACGCGCGGCTGCGCGCGTACGCCCGGGAACTGGGCCTGCTCCGTTACCGGCTGGACCAGTCCCTGCCGGAACTGATCGCGGACGTGGAACGGACCACCGGGCTGGACGTGGAGGTGGCGGTGCGGGCCGGCCGCGACGGTGCCGGTGACGCCGGCCTGGCCCGGGGGCACCTGGACGCGTTGGGTGACGTGGCCGCCCGGTTCAGCGGGGAGTCTCCGGCCGCCACGCTCGCCGGGTTCCTGGCCTATCTCGCCGCCGCCGAGGACGAGGAGCGTGGTCTCGCGCCGGGCGAGGTCGAGGTGGTCGAGGGGGCGGTGCAGATCCTCACCGCGCACGCCGCCAAAGGGCTGGAGTGGGACGTGGTGGCGGTGGCCGGGCTGAGTCGTGGCGTGTGGCCGGGGCCGGTCCGCAATTCGGACCACTGGCTCGGTGGCCTGGGCGTACTGCCGTTCCCGCTGCGCGGGGACGTCGACGGGCTGCCCGAGTTGGCCCTGGCCGAGGCGGACGACCAGCGCGGGGTGGCTCGGGCGGTGGAGGACTTCACCGATGCCTGGCGGGCCCACGACGAGCGGGAGGAACGACGGCTGGCGTACGTGGCGGTGACCCGGCCCCGGCGGCTGCTGCTCTGCTCGGGTCACTGGTGGGGTGAGGGCACCAAGCGGCCGCGCGGCCCGTCGGCGCTGCTCCGCGAGGTACACGACGCCTGCCTGGACGGCGGCGCCGGTCACCTGGTCGACGAGTGGGCTCCGGAACCGGCGCCGGACGCGGTGAACCCGACCACCGAGGTGGTGCTGCGGGCCGAGTGGCCGGCCGATCCGCTCGGCCCCCGCCGTCCGGTGTTGGCCGAGGCGGCGGCGCTGGTCCGCCGTTTCCTGACCGACGGCGGCGACGACGGCGGCGACGACGGCGGGGACCGGCCGGACGACACGGTCGGGGAGGATCCGGAGGTGACCCGGTGGCGACGGGAGGCTGAGCTGCTGCTGGCCGAGCGGGCGGAGTTGAGCCGGCTCTCCGGCCCGATCGAGGTGTCACTGCCCGAGCATCTGTCGGTTACGCAACTTGTCGCGTTGCGCCGGGATCCGGCCGGGCTGGCCCGGGCACTGCGCCGCCCGATGCCGGCCGAGCCCAACCCGTACGCCCGCCGCGGCACCGCGTTCCATGCCTGGCTGGAGCAGCGGTTCGGCGCGGACCGGCTGCTCGACACCGACGAGCTACCGGGGGCGGCGGACGCCGACGCAGCGCCGGACGAGGAGTTGGCCGAACTCCAGCGGCGCTTCCTGGCGAGCGAGTGGGCGGACCGCACCCCGATCGAGGTGGAGGTGCCGTTCGCCACGGTGATCGGCGGAGTGGTGGTACGCGGCCGGATGGACGCCGTGTTCCGTCGTCCCGGCGACCGTTTCGACGTGGTCGACTGGAAGACCGGCACGCGGCCGGACGGCGCCGCCGCCGAGGTGGCGGCGGTGCAACTGGCGGTCTACCGGCTGGCCTGGGCGGAACTGGCCGGTGTGCCGGTCGACCGGGTCGGTGCGGCGTTCCACTACGTGCGGGACGGGGTGACCGTCCGGCCGGCGGACCTGCTCGACGTCGACGGGCTGACCGCGTTGATCAGCTCGGTACCCGAGTCGACGAGAAGCACTGGCGTGGTGCCGGATCCATGGTAGGGTTCCCTCGTTGCAGTTTCGGTTACCAGCTCTGTTTGCGCCTGGCGGAATGTGGCCCCAGGCGCTCTTTGTTATGTCCGGACTCCTCCGGGCGGGGCGACCAGCAGCGACAGGCGTTCCGGGCAGGTTCGCTCGGGACATTCCTCTTTCAACTCCGCAACAGGTGCGGGGTTGACGTTCCGTCAAGGAGACGAAACAAGCATGGCTATTGGCACCGTCAAGTGGTTCAACGCTGACAAGGGCTTCGGCTTCATCACCCCGGACGGCGGCGGCGCGGACGTCTTCGCCCACTTCTCGGCAATCCAGTCCTCCGGCTACCGCAGCCTCGACGAGAACCAGCGGGTGGAGTTCGAGGTCGTGCAGGGCCAGAAGGGCCCGCAGGCGGAGAACATCCGTCCGCTCTGACCTTCGGTCACCCGGTGTCGGCCGGGTCGCCGCCGTGCACTTGCGCACCGGTGGCGGCCCGGCCGTCCGTGTTTCCTTGGCGGGCGTGGGGCCGGCGTCCCGGTCGGTCCTGGTCCGCGCGTTCCGGTCTCCGCCGAGCAGCGCCGCAACCCTGAGTCGGCAATCAGCCTGCCGACCGTCGGGTGGGCGACTGTCTTCCTGGCCCGGCTCGGGAACCCTGGCTGCGGGGGAGGAGCCGGGGGGGCTCCTGATCGGGCACGGGGAAGGAAGACCATGGTGGGCTCGGCGGCGCGTGAGCTGCTCCTGGTGATCGCGGTGGCGGCAGTCGGGCTGCTGCTGGCCACGGCCGTGACGTTCGCACCCTGGCCGGTCACGCCGGGCGGGTCCGCCCCGTCCGGCCTGGTGGAGCTGCACCGACCGGCACCGACCGACCGCGCCGACAGCGTGTCCGGCTGAGGGGCGCACCGTTCCGGTCGGGTCGGCGCGCCGACCCGACCGCGGTGCGCTTCATCGCACGGCGGCACCGGCGGGCGCGTCGAGACGTTAGGGTCGGATCCGTGCCGACCCGCAGAGCGAGAATCCCAGCGACGAGGTATCCGGTCGAACGGTTCACCCTCGACAACGGCCTACGGGTCGTCCTGACTCCCGATCGCAGCGCCCCGGTCATCGGTGTGGCGGTCGTCTACGACGTCGGCATCCGTTCCGAGCCGGAGGGGCGCACCGGTTTCGCCCACCTCTTCGAGCACCTGATGTTCCAGGGCTCGGAGAATCTGGAGAAGCTCGCCCACTTCCGGCATGTGCAGGGGGCCGGTGGCACCTTCAACGGCTCTACCCATCTGGACTACACCGACTACTTCGAGACCCTGCCGAGCAACGCCCTGGAGCGGGCGCTGTTCCTGGAGGCCGACCGGATGCGCGGCCCTCGGCTCACCGAGGAGAACCTGCGCAACCAGGTCGATGTGGTCAAGGAGGAGATCCGGGTCAACGTGCTCAACCGGCCCTACGGTGGGTTCCCCTGGTTGACCCTGCCGCCGGTGCTGTTCGACACCTTCCCCAACGCCCATGACGGGTACGGCTCCTTCGACGATCTGGAGTCGGCCACCGTCGCTGACGCCGCGGACTTCTTCCGGCGCTACTACGCCAGCGGCAATGCGGTGCTCGCGGTCAGCGGGGACATCGACACCGCCGAGGCGGTCACGCTGATCGAGCGGCACTTCGGTGACGTACCGGCCCGCCCGGCACCCGACCGGCCGGACTTCGCCGAGCCGGACCTGACCGTCGAGCGGCGCACCTCGTACACCGACAAGTTGGCTCCGCTGCCGGCGGTGGCGTCGGCGTGGCGGGTGCCCGACCCGATCGACGACTTCGCCGCCTACCTGCCGTACGTGGTGCTGGCCGAGGTGCTCACCGACGGTGACGCGTCGCGGTTGGTGGAGCGGTTGGTGCGCCGGGACCGCGCGGTGACGAGCGTCGGTGGCTACCTGGGTTTCATGGGTGACCCGTTCGACGTACGCGACCCGACCGCGCTGCTGCTCCAGGCGCACCTGCCGCCCGGCGGCGACGTGGACAAGGTGCTGCGGACCCTGGACGAGGAACTGGACCGGCTCGCCCAGGACGGGCTCGGCGACGGTGAACTGGCCCGTACCCAGGCGCGGATGGCCACCCACCTGCTGCGCGACACCGATGCGGTGCTCGGCCGGGCGCTGGGGATGGCGGTGCTGGAGCAGCAACGTGGCGAGCCGGGGTTGCTCGGCGAGTTGCCCAGCCTGATCGGTGAGGTCACCGACGAGCAGGTCCGGGTTGCCGCGGCCACGTTGCGCCCGGAGCGCCGCGCCTCCATCGAGGTCCTCCCCGGAGGTGGGTCCCGGTGAGTGCGAGGAGTGAGCCGGTTTTGCGAGCCCCGCAGTCGCGAACGAAAGGTGGCTCGGTGAGTGCGAGGAGTGAGCCGGTTTTGCGAGCCCCGCAGTCGCGAACGAAAGGTGGGTCCCGGTGACCGAGACCGCACCGCGACGACCGTTGCCGCCGCTGGGCCCGACCCGCCGGCTCAAGCTGCCCCGACAGGCCGAGCGCACGCTCGGCAACGGGCTCACCGTCATCGTGGTACGCCGGCCGGCGGTCCCGTTGGTGGAACTGCGACTCTGGATGCCCTTCGGACGGGCCCACCTGGCCCGGGGTCACCTGCTCACGCAGACCCTGCTCTCCGGCACCGAGACGATGAGCAGCGTGCAGATCGCCGCGGAGTTGCAGAAGATCGGCGGTGGGCTCTCCGCCGGGCTCGACCCGGACCGGCTGATGATCTCCGGCACCGGCCTGGCCACCGGGCTGGACCGGATGCTGGAGATCCTCGCCGACGTCCTCACCGGGGCCAACTACCCGGCCGGGTGGGTGGGCGTCGAGCGGGACCGGCTCGTCGACGGCATCCAGGTCGCCCGGAGCCAGCCGGCGCACCTGGCCCGTACGGCCCTGCTTCGGCGGATCTTCGACGGGCACCCGTACGCCGTGCAGACACCGGAGCCGGAGCAGGTCCGCGCGGTCCGTCCGGCGGCGTTGCGGTCGCTGCACGCCCAGCGGGTGCATCCGGCGGGTGCGGTGCTCGTGCTGGTCGGCGATCTGCGCCCGGAGCGGGCGTTGGACGCGGCCGAGAAGGCCCTCGGTGGCTGGAACGGTGTCGGGCACGCGGCCGACGTACCGCCTGCCCCACCGCTGGAACCCGGTCCGCTGCTGCTTGTCGACCGACCCGGGTCGGTGCAGTCGTCGATGCGGGTGGCGTTGCCGGCGGTGCCGCGTACCCACCCCGACCACGCCGCCCTGCAGCTCGCCAACTTGATCTTCGGCGGTTACTTCTCCTCGCGATGGGTGGAGAACATCCGGGAGGACAAGGGCTACACGTACGGTCCGCACTCGTTGATCGAGCACACGGTGGCCGGCTCGGTGCTTGTGGCCGCCGCCGAGGTGGCCACCGAGGTGACGGCACCGGCGCTGTTGGAGACGAGTTACGAGCTGGGCCGACTCGCCACCGTGGCGCCCGCTCCGGACGAGTTGGAACAGGCCCGGCAGTACGCTCTCGGCACGCTCCAGCTCGGCATCTCCACTCAGGCCGGGTTGGCTTCGCTGGTCAGCGCGTACGCCGGCAACGGCCTGCGGCTGGACTTCCTGGCCGAACACGCGGCCCGGCTGGCGAAGGTGGGCGTCGACGACGTCACCGAGGTGGCGGCTCGTTATCTCGCTCCGTCACGAGCTGTCACGGTCGTGCTCGGCGACGCCGAGCGGGTCGCCGAGTCACTGGCCACGCTGGCCCAGGTCGAGACCGTTCCTGTCCCGTGACGAGTGTGCGTCGTCGTGGTCGCGTGGCGGTGCCGCATGTCGGCCGGCCTCGCAGCGGAGCGCCGCACGTCGGCCGCCGTCGCGGCGGAGCTCCGTGGTGAGCGGGTGCGGGAACAGCAGCCCGCCGTTGGCCCGCTCCACGCTCGATCGCGCGGCGCACCGGCGGACCGATCCGCAGTGGCTGGCTCAGGCGTGGGCCGGGGCGCGGGTGTTGGTGCTCGACGTCGAGGCGGGTGGGTGGGCCCTGGTACGCACCGACACCGCCGTACCGGAGCTGGTGTTGGTGGCTGCCGACGACCTGCCGCCGGCCCTCGCCGTCGGCGCGATGTTCCTCGGTGTCGAGCCGGACGGGGCACCGGTCTTCTGTGTGCACGGCACCCTGCCGGCGGTGCCGGAGACCCGGCCGGCCCAGCTGCGGAACGTCGGGCATCTGCTCAGCGACCGGGACGCCGGGCTGTTCACCACCGCGCTGGCGTTGACCAACTGGCACCTGAGGCATCTCTACCACCCGGTGACCGGTGAGCCGACCCGGGCGGACGAGGCCGGCTGGACCCGGGTGGATCCCACCGGCGAGCGGGTGTGGCCGCGTACCGACCCGGCGATGATCGTGCTCGTGCATGACGGGGTCGGCGGCGGCGAGGGCCGGTGCCTGCTCGGCAACAACGCCACCTGGCCCAGTACGAAGGACGGACGACGGTTTTCCTGCCTGGCCGGCTACCTGGAGCCGGGTGAGTCGGCCGAGGCGGCGGTGCTGCGCGAGGTCCGCGAGGAGGTCGGCGTCGAGGTCTCCGACATCGCGTACGCGGGCAGCCAGGCGTGGCCGTTCCCCGGCTCGCTGATGCTCGGCTTCCTGGCCACCGCCGACCCGGGGCGCCCGCTGCGGCTCGATCCGGCCGAGATCGCCGAGGCGCGCTGGTTTTCCCGGCAGGAGATCGAGGCGGCGCTCGCCGGCCGGCCGGTCGAAGTGGGCGACGCCCGCCTGCTGCTGCCACCGCCCTCGTCGATCGCGCTGTTTCTGGTGCACCGCTGGCTCGACGGGCACTGCTGAGGGGATGTCCGCGGTGCGGCCCCGGTCCGTGACCGTCGTTGCCGCGGCGGTCACGGACCGGGGACACGGGCCGTCGTGGTCGGCTGGGTGAGGAACTCGGCGGGGGAGCCGGTCGACCACGACGGACGAGTGGTGGTTCAGGTGCCGGGCCAGCCGGGGGCGGCTCGTTGGTGGTGTGCCTCGTCCAGCGGCAGCACCTTGACCCGCTGCTTACCGGAGCGTACGACGCCCACGGTGGCGATTGCGCGGGCCAGCAGCAGCGCGGCGTCGCGGTCGTCGGCGTGGACGACCTGGCGTCGTGGCTCGGGCCGGGCGGTCTCGTCCCGTAGCCGCTGACCTCCGGCCCAGGCGGCGGTGATGTCGGCGTCGGCGGCGGCACGAATCTCGGTGCGAACGATCAGGAACCGCATGTGGGTCTCCGGATGTGTCGCGACGGGTGGAACCGTGGAAGTTCCACGTCACTGTTTCGTCATCGTACGCCCGACGCTCGTCTCAGCAAGTGAAACGCGCCCATCGGTCCGCAGACCCGACCGATCATCCGATCCCTGCTCAGCGTCGGTGTGGGCAGACGACGACGGGGCCGCCGGCTGCTCAGCCGGCGGCCCCGTCGGGGCGTCCGCGCTAGTGCTTGTCGAACTGACCGTTCCTGGCGCCGGAGATGAAGCCCTGCCATCCCGCCCGGCCGAACAGCAGCACCGGGCCACTCCGGTCCTTGCTGTCGCGCAGCGCCACCGCGGCGGGACTGTTGGACAGCGGTGCGACCTCCACGCAGTTGGAGGTCTGGCTGCGCGTACTGGTGCGCCAGGGCGCGCCCGCGAGCTGGGCGAGGACGGATGGCGTGTTGCGGAACTCGTTCATCGTTGCGCTCCTGAGGTGAACCGATGGAACGAGTGGCACCGCACGTCCCGACGGCGGGCCGGTGCTGGTCACCGTTCCGTCAGGCGCCCGGAGGAACTGCGGCGTTGGGCCGGCGCCGTTGCCGGACCACTGGCCACAGTAGGCGGGTTCGCCGCGACGGACAGCCGTCCCGACGACTCCATCAGCCAGGAGAGGGTGTCCGTTGCGGAGAGTGCCGCCGTGCATAGCCACTCGAACACCACTTTATAGCGATTTAGGGTGATTACCTCGGTCGACATGACGTCGGTGAAGCCACCTTCGATGGCGAGCGTCTCCGGATCGAGGGGATCGGCGAACCGATAGACCGAGAACGCGGTCGGCGGTAGGTACCACTGGCCGATCGGGGTGTCCCGGGGAAGGACGTGCAGCGTGACGTTCGGCAGCATGGCCAGCTCGCAGAGCTGCGTCAACTGCTCATGGAGGACCTCGGGCGGCCCGGCCCGGCGGCCGAGCGCGGACTCCTCCAGCACCGCGGTGTAGCGGGGTGGGTCGGTCTCCCGGGTGAGTGCCGACTGCCGCGCCAACCGGGCCCTGATCTCCGTCTCGATCTCGTCCTCGGCCTCCGGGGCGCCGGCGGCCTGGTCGACCTGCCAGGCCGAGGAGATCCGCATCCGCGCGTACCCGGTGGTCTGCAACAACCCCGGCACCAGCACCGGGTTGTACTCGGAGATCTCGGCACAACCCGCCTCCAGCTCGGCGAAGCCGCGCTGCTGTTGCGTCATCGCCGGATACCTCTTGAGCCAACCACGCATGTCGCCGGCTTCGTGGGTGATGCCGAGCAGCTCCAGCCGGAGGACGTCGTCGACGTGGTACAGGTCGAGCAGATCCCGGACATCGCCCGGATCGGGTCGGCTGCGACCGTTCTCCAGGCGGGACAGTTTGGACGCGGACGCCCAGCCGACGCGTTCGATGACCTGGTCGCCGGTGAGCCCGGCGGCCTCGCGCAAGCGGCGCAGTTCGCCGCCGAGCCGGCGGCGGCGCAGGATCGGGCTGGGTACGGCAGGAGGCACAGTGTCCTCTTTTCCGTCGACCGCCGCGGACGCGACGGTAACTGTATGAAATTCGCCCCCCACGGTCAGTATGGACGTCGCGACCGGCGCCGGAGGTACCGGCGGAGGGCGTGTCATCAGAAATACGCAGACCCGACAGCGGCTCCGGTCGGCGCGATTCACGTCGCCGGCTCCGCCGAACCCGTCCGCCGTCCCGAGTCGCGCCACCGGAGGATCAATGCGCACCGTCCTGAGTCGCCCGGACTTCCGCCTGCTCTTCGGTGGGCTGTTGGCAAGCATGACCGCCGAGTCGATCCTGCTGCTGGCGCTCGCTGTCTGGGTGAAGGACCTCACCGGATCGGACGGCCTCGCCGGTGCCACGATCTTCGTCATCCTCGCGCCACGCACGTTGGCGCCGCTGGTCGGGTGGTTCGTCGACCGGTATCCGCGGCGTCCCTTCTTCGTGGTCACCAACCTCGCGACGGCGCTGCTGCTCACCCCCCTCTTCGCGGTCCGCGACGCGGGCGACATGTGGCTCATCTACGCGGTGGCCGCGCTGTACGGGTTGTCGAACCTGACCGTCGGGGCGGTGCTCAGTCGCCTGGTGCGGGAAATGGTGCCGCCGGACCTGCTCGGTGAGGCGAACGGGGCGTTGCAGACGGCACGGCAGGGGCTGCGGTTGATCGGCCCGCTCGCCGGTGCCGGCCTGTACGTGGCGCTGGGCGGCTGGCTGCTGGCCCTGGTCGGAATGGTCGGATTCCTGGTCGCCGCCGTGGTGGTCGGCGTGCCGCGGGTGGTTGCCGCGCCGGACACCACGCCCGCGCCGCACACGTCGCCCGCGCCGCACACGTCGTCAATGGCATCGGCCGGCGGCTCCGATCACCGACCGCGCTGGCCGCAGGAACTGGTCGCCGGACTCCGCCACCTCGCGGGCGAGCCGGCGTTGCGGCGGGCGCTGCTCGGATACGGCCTCGGCTCGCTGGTGATGGGCTTCACCGAGTCGTTGATCTTCGCGTACGTGGACCGGGGGCTCGGGCGGGAACCGGCGTTCGTCGGCGTGCTCTTCACCGTGCAGGGCATCGGTGGCCTGGTGGGTGGGCTGCTCTCCGCCGCCGTACTGCGGCGGATCGGTGAGTTGGGTGCCCTGGCCGTCGGCGTGGCGCTGTTCGGACCTGCCGCGCTGATGTTGGCGTACCCGAATCTGTGGCTCGGCCTCGCCGCGGTGCTGATGGCGGGTCTGTCGCTGCCGCTGACCCTGGTCGGGCTGCACACCCTGATCCAACGGCGGACTCCGCCGGAACTGCTCGGCCGGGTGGCCGCCGCCGCCGAGGCGGCGGTCAGGTTCCCGCAGGCGTTCTCGATCGGCATGGGCGCGCTGGTCGTCGCCCTGCTCGACTACCGGCTGGTCTTCGCGTCGGTCGGCCTGGCGACCCTGCTCGCCGGCAACTACCTCTGGCGCGGGCGCCACCTGAGCCCACCGCCCGGGCCACCGCCACGACCTCCGGTCCCCGCCCAACGCCGGGCACCCGAGGCCCGGGCGACCGAGGTAGGTGCCCTCGCCCGAACCCCCGACCCTCTCCGGCGCAGTTGATCATGAAGTTGTTGTCCCGGTAAGCGATTACCCGGGGCAACAACTTCATGATCGACGCAGGAAACGGCGGGAGGATCGGGAGAAGGCGGGTTGGTGCGGGTCAGGCGGCGATGCTCGCCAGGTGCTGCTTGACCTGGTTGATCGACGGGTTGGTAAGCGCGCTGCCGTCGGCGAAGCGCAGCGTGGGCACCGTCTGGTTACCGCCGTTGACCTGCATCACGAACGTCGCGGCCGCCGGATCCTGCTCGATGTCGACCACCTGGTAGGCGATCCCCTCCCGGTCGAGCTGCGACTTCAGCCGGTGGCAGTAGCCGCACCAGGGAGTGGAATACATCGTCAGCATGGTCAGATCCTCCAACGTCACGCCCGGCGGCTTGCCGATCAAGCACAGGCTATCCGCTGCAACGTCCGGGGAAGCTGCGACAATTCCCCGCTGTGGTGGTTAACTCCGCGTCCGAACGCGTGCTCGCCGGGCTCGATCCGGAGCAACGCGCGGCGGTGACCGCCCCGGCCGGCCCGGTCTGCGTGCTCGCCGGCGCCGGTACCGGCAAGACCCGGGCCGTCACGTCCCGGATCGCCTACCGGGCACTGACCGGTGAGATATCGGCCCGTCATGTGCTCGCGGTCACCTTCACCGCCCGGGCCGCCGCGGAGCTGCGTCAGCGGCTCGCCGTGACCGGCGTGGCCGGCGTGCAGGCACGTACCTTCCACGCGGCGGCGCTGCGCCAGATGCGCTACTTCGCACCTCGGCTGCTCGACGGCCGGGCCATGCCCGAGCTGCTGGACAGCAAGGTCCGGTTGGTCACTCTCGCCGCGGCGCGAGCCGGCCTACGGGCCGACCGGACGGCTGCCCGCGACCTCGCCGGTGAGATCGAGTGGGCCAAGTCCTCCCTCGTCGAGCCGGGTGAGTACGTGGTGGCCGCCGCCAAGGCGCTGCGGGAGACCTCGCACGAGCCGGCGAAGGTGGCGGAGGTGTTCGCCGCGTACGAGAGGCTCAAGCGGACCGGCGGGGTGATCGACTTCGAGGACGTGCTGCGTGCCGCGGTCTGGGGGATCGAGGAGCATCCGGACGTCGGCGAGCAGGTCCGCAACCAGTACCGGCATTTCGTCGTCGACGAGTACCAGGACGTCAACCCGTTGCAGCAGCGGCTGCTGGACGCCTGGCTCGGCGGACGGGACGACCTGACCGTGGTCGGCGACGCGTCCCAGACCATCTACTCGTTCACCGGGGCCACCTCGGCGTACCTGGTCGACTTCCCGCGTCGGCACCGGGCGGCCACCGTGGTCCGGCTGGTCCGCGACTACCGGTCGACGCCGCAGGTGGTCGGCCTCGCCAACGCGGTCATCTCGCAGGCGCGGGGCACCGAGGCGCGGTTGCGCCTCGAACTGGTCGGGCAGCGCCCGGCCGGCCCGGAGCCGGAACGGCGGATCTTCACCGACGAGCCGGCCGAGGCCGCCGCGGTCGCCGCCCGCTGCCGGGCATTGATCGACGCCGGCACCCCGGCCCGCGAGGTCGCCGTGCTGTTCCGCACCAACGCGCAGTCCGAGGCGTACGAGAAGGCGCTCGCCGAGGCCGGCGTGCCGTACCAGGTCCAGGGGGCGGAGCGGTTCTTCGAACGTCCCGAGGTGCGCCAGGCGATGGTCGCACTGCGCGCGGCGACCCGGTCGCTGCCGGGTGAGACCCCGTTGCGGGCGGCGGTGGTCGAGGCACTGGCCGGCGTCGGATGGGCACCCGATGCTCCACCGCCCGGGGGCGCCGCCCGTGAGCGGTGGGAGGCGCTGGCCGCGCTGGTTCAACTCGCCGAGGAGTACGCGGCCACGCCGGAGATCCTGCCGCTCGGAGTGGCCGCCACCGTGGAGCGTCCGGTCACCCTTACCGATTTCACCGAGGAACTGGCCCGGCGGGCGGCCCAGCAGCACGTGCCGACCGTGGACGGGGTGACGCTGGCCTCCCTGCACTCCGCCAAGGGGCTGGAATGGGACGCCGTCTTCCTGGTCGGCCTGGCCGAGGGCACCCTGCCCACCACGTACGCGCGCACCACCGAGCAGGTCGAGGAGGAACGCCGACTGCTCTACGTCGGTATCACCCGGGCCCGGCAGTGGCTCTGGCTGTCGTACGCCTCGGCGCGCTCGCCGGGCGGCCGGCCCCGGCGACCGAGTCGATTCCTGCCGCAACTGGCGCCCGCCGTCGCGACGGAGCGGGCCGACGGGGGACGACCGGGGCGGGCTCCGCAACGGCGGGCCGCCACCCGGATCGTGTCCTGCCGGATCTGCGGCACGACCCTCCTCGCCGGACCGGACCGCAAGCTGGGCCGGTGTGCCACCTGTCCCTCCGACATCGACGACGAGTTGCACGAACGGCTGCGCGAGTGGCGGTCCCGGGTGGCCGGGGCGCAGAAGGTGCCCGCGTACGTGGTGTTCACCGACGCGACGCTTGTGGCACTGGCGGAGCGGCGACCGGGCCGGGCCGAGGAACTGGTCGCGATCGCCGGGATCGGACCGCGCAAGCTGGGCCTGTACGGGGAGGCGGTGCTGGCGTTGGTGGGGGGCGCGACCGTCGACGAAATCTGCCCGCAGAAAACTTTCTGAATCTGACCGTTAATTCGTTTGCCCTCGCCCTACCAGCCGGCATAGCCTCAGGGCACACCTCGAAGGGGGCCCTGTTCGGGCTGCTCACGGGGTCTGTTTCCGGGTCGACCACGAGTGAACGTCAAAGGAGGTGGCACCGATGGAGAGCTACATCTACCAGCGTCCGACGGCGCTGCCCGTTGCCGTCGCTCCGCTGTCGGCTGCCCTGATGACTGCCGCTCCGCTGGCGGAAGTCCGGGCCACCACCGTCGCCGCGCGACCGTGGGCTCCGCAGGTGCACCGGGCCGAGATTCAGGCCGAGCTGATCCTCGCACCGGTCACGAACGGGCTCCAGGGGAGCAGTGGCTTCACGGGCAAGGGTGTCGATGGCGTCAACAAGCGGATGGACGTCCGCGGTGTTCCACCTCGAGGTAGACCGGTCTGACACCAGACCACCGGCTCACCTCGAGGCCGCGGAACCCGCATACCGGGATCCGCGGCCTCAGTTTTTTGCACCGCCGAAGTACGTCTGAACAGCGATCCACGAGATCGCAGTGAGAGAGAGGTGACCGGGCGATGAGTCTGGCGTTGGCCCCGCTCGACGTGAGCGTCGAGGTGGAGGCGAACCTGCCCTGCCGGAAGTTCGACCCCGACCTGTGGTTCTCCGACTCGCCCACCGAGCTGGAACTGGCCAAGTCGCTCTGCGGGGACTGCCCGCTGCGCGTCGAGTGCCTGGCCGGTGCGGTCGAGCGGGCCGAGCCGTGGGGCGTCTGGGGTGGCGAGATCTTCGAGCGTGGCGCGGTCGTTCCGCGCAAGCGGCCCCGTGGCCGCCCGCGCAAGGAGGACCTCGCCCGTGACGCCGAGTTGCGGGTCGAGGCCGAGGCGCGGCTGGCGGCCAATGGTCTCGCCGCGTCGCGCAGCGCTGTCCGGCTGGCTGCCTGACATGTTCCCGATTCAGACCGACCCCGCCGGTGTCGCACCGGCCGAGAGAAAGCTGACCACCATGCTGCACCTTCCGAACGGAGCCGAGATGTACCTACTCCACGAAGCGTTGTCGAGGGCTCGAATGCTCCGGCCTCAGGCCGGTCGCACCACCACGAGCACTGAGGCAACCCGATCCGCCCGTACCATCGCCATGACCGGCCGCGCCCGGTCAGCCCGCGAACTGGGCGTTCTGTAGGACGAACACGCAGCCGGCGGGCGGGGACCGAGGGTCCCCGCCCGCCGCGTCATCGCCGCACCACTCAGCCGACCGGAGCGAATCCCGGCAGCCAACGTTCCAGGATGCCCCGGTAGGGGGCCTTGGCCTCCAGTTGGCACAGCACCCCGATCGACCCGAGCGTCACCCGGTGGATGAGCAGGTAGGACGGCGGCAGGTTGAGCTGTCGGCTGAACTGGTACGCCGGGGAGCGAGGGCTGGCCAGCCGGGTGGCTTCGGCGCGCAGCCAGGCCCGGGTGAACCGGAACTCGTCGACAGCGATCGGCTCCAGCATCGGACGCAGGAACTCCAGCAGTGCGTGCGCGTCGATCGGCTCGGCGCCACTGACGAAGCCCTCGGCCCGCAGCCCGGCCTCGACCTCGTCGGCGTCGCCGCGCAGGGCCAGCCCGGCGATGCGGCCGATCGGTTCCGGCGTACCCTCCGGCATCCGGGCCACCGCCCCAAAGTCGATCACGCCGAGCCGGCCGTCGGGCAGCAGTCGGAAGTTTCCGGGATGCGGGTCGGCGTGCAGCAGCCCGGCCCGAGCCGGCGCGGAGAGATGGAGGGTGGCCATCAACCGGCCAGCCTCGTCGCGCTGCTCCTCGCTGCCGGACCGGATGATGTCGGCCAACGGGGTGCCCGTTATCCACTCGGTGACCAGGACCCGGGGGGAGGCGTGGAAGACCTCCGGTACGTAGATCTCCGGGTCGTCGGCGTACCCGGCGGCGAAGGCCCGCTGCGACTCCGCCTCCAACTCGTAGTCCAGTTCCTCGGTGATCCTCTCCCGCAGTTCGGCCAGGAGGGGCTTGATGTCCAGCCCGGGCTGGATGGCCCGGAACATACCCCCCAGCCGGGAGAGCTGCTTGAGGTCGGCGAGCAGGGCATCGCCGGCACCGGGATACTGGATCTTCACGGCGACATTACGGCCGGAACCGTCCGGTAGCCGCCACACGGCCCGGTGCACCTGCCCGATGCTCGCCGCGGCGGCCGGGGAATCGTCGAAGTCCACGAACCGGTCCCGCCAGGCCGGGCCCAACTGCTCGGCCAGCACCTTGTGCACGCTGGCGGCGGGCAGCGGGGGCGCGGCCTCCTGGAGTTTCGTCAGCGCCTGCCGGTAGGGCGCGGCGATCTCCTCCGGTAGGGCGGCCTCGAACACCGACAGCGCCTGACCGAACTTCATCGCCCCGCCCTTGAGCTGGCCGAGGACGCTGAACAACTGCTCGGCCGTGCGTTGCTGGATCTCGGCGGAGATCACGTCGGAGGCGAGCCCGGTGACGCGCTTTCCCATGCCGAGGACGGTCCGGCCGGCGAAGCCGAGCGGCAGAGCGGCGAGCTTGGCGGTCCGGGACACGGCCCGGCGCGGGATGTCGGTCACGTGGTCATTGTTACCGACTCGACCGGCCTGCTGCTGCCGTGCAGCCGCACCCGCGCTGCCGGTGCACTGTTCAGCTGCCGCATCGGCAGCGCGGGTGCGGCGGCCAGTAGCGCCGCCGGAGGCTGCCGGGGGCCACCACCTCGGCCGACCCGCCGAGGGTCTCGGGGGTGCCGCCGTCGAGTTGGCTCAGTGCCTCGCCGACGGCGTATCCGGTCGCGGTCAGCAGGAGACTCACGGCGCAGGCCGGGGTGGGCGGGGTGCTGGCGAGTTGGGCCGCTAGCGTCGGCCAGCCGGGGTCCCGGTCGGCCCGGTGCAGGTCAAGACAGCGCAGGCAGGGGCCGACCGGCGGGCGGACCAGCGGGCCGACCGCCGGAATTCCCTCCCGGATGTCCACCAGCAGGTGCGGTTGTCGCCGTTGGGCGTGACCGACGGCCAGCAGCGCGGCCGGCCGATCGCAGCCGAGTTGCACGACCAGATCGGGACGGGGCCGGCGCAGCGGGCCGGTACCGGTGCCGGGGGCGGCCCGCTGCACCGCCGCCCGGGCCGCGGCGTCGAGCGGACTGCCGATCTCGGTGGCGGTGATACCGGTGCCGACGAGATCGAGCGGACGAACCGCCCCGGACAGGTCGGGGTGGACATGACCGACGCCCGCCTGGGCCAGGGCGACCGCGATGGCGGGGCCGAGTGGACCGCTGCCGGTGACCGTCACCCGGGCGGCCAGGCGGCGCCGGAGCACCTGGGCGGGGGTGCCCGGCAACCGGGCGGTGGCCAGCGCCAGCGCGCTGGCCTCGGCGGCGAGCCGGGTCCGGCTCGGTCCGGTGAGATCCCGGGGTACGAGGGTGTGGGCCGGCACCACCAGACCGGCGGTGCGCAGGGCGTCGAGCAGGGCGCGGGCGTGTTCCGGGCGGACTTCCGTCCCGGCCAGCACCTGCCGTTCGCTGCGGGTGCCGTCGAGCAGGTCGAGCAGCCGGGCGGCCCGGGGATCGGCCACCTCGACCAGCACCGCCCGCTCCCGACCGAGGCCGAGCTGAAGGGTGTGCCGGTCGCGCCAGAGACGGGTGAGTCCCGGTAGCAGGCGGGGACGGGGGGACGGCGGGCGTTCGGTGGTTCGCGTCATGAGCACGAACAGTGACCGCATCCGCGCTTTCCGTCGATCGTTGTCCACAGGTGGCCAGCCCCGGATCCAGGGCTGTCCACAGGATTCGGCGAGTTATCCACAACTCGCGAGTACTACTGTCGGTGGTCCGACAGTCACCATGCATGCGAGCGGGGGGGGGGGGCCGGGCCCCCCCCCCCCCCCCCCCCCCCCACCAAAACAAAAAAAAAAAAACCCCAAGCGGGGTAGGAGTTTGGGACAAAAAAAACCA